>JAJTEO010000119.1 GCA_021300395.1 Fluviicola sp.
ATTCGCTTCCCATAATTGAAAGTTAACTACTTTTTCATTGCGAACAGTTCCACCACAATCGATGAAATTTTTTGTAATCATTCCAACTTCAGTCACATGAAAGTGTTGAGGAACGAATTGCCCATTTGGCAAAATAAAACTTACTGTCTCAACAGTGTTTAATACGGGTTTAATTTCTGATAATTTCATTTTTTAAGATATTAGATTTTTAGATGTTAGATTGTTAGACAAGAAGTAAACATTAAGTCTAACTTCTAATTTCTAACCATCTAATGTCTATTCATTCAACAACATTCCCCAGGTTTACATTTCGTTGCTCCGGAAATTGTTAATTGAACGTAATTTTGTATTTTTTCTAACGTTTCCAAATTCAAACAATAGCAGATAGAATTTCCTTCCACAGAACCTTTAATGATATTTACATTTTTCAGTTCTTTTAAATGTTGAGAAATAGTTGGCTGAGAAAGCGGTAATTCACTCACTATATCGCCACAGACGCATGATTCTTTTTTAAGTAAAAATTCAATAATTGCAATTCGAGCCGGATGCCCTAATGCCTTCATTAAATTTGAAATTTCATTTTGTTCTTCTGTAAAGAAATCTGATTTTGATATTCCCATCGTTACATAATTTAAAGAATTATTAGAAATATTTAATAATTCTATATTGCAATATTACGATAAAGATTTTAATCTTCCAAATAAAAAACATTTGTTTTGTGGTAAACGTTACTTTTTTACATAGATTTTTGATAGGTGTTGCACAGCTTTGTTTCAATTTCAATGGGACAAGGCGTTGAAAAGGTTTTATTAGTTTTTCGTTACAAATTTAAGTTCACTTTTAGCAAAGCATTGCATCCCGAAGAAGCACCGAAGGTAAATGAGTCGCAGCGGTGGTTAGTGGAGAGTTTTAATATTGTTTTTATTATAATTCTTATCTCTTACTCTTGCTACACTTTCATCTTTAAGTGAATATTCTATTATTACAGTATCTCCTACTTTCAATTTTGTAAAATCGCCTCTTTCCCAAAAATTATATTTTTTATCTTTTATATTGTAAATAATTTCAGCTGATTTTGGATGTCTTACTGATCCAAATGTGATTTCATTTATTGTGCCTATTGTCAATTTTGTTTTCTTTAAACAATTATTTTTATACTGTTCTTGGAAAGAATTTATTATGATTATGACAAAAAACACACCTATAGTCAGAGTAAATCCCCAAATTTTAAACCATTTTTTTAATTTCATTTTTTAACTTTTTCATCAACAGCTCTTTGAATCGTACCTGTAACGACTTCAGTACTAATCTCTCGTGTAAAACTTTTTATTATTGGAGTTTCTACCTGCTCCGCTGGATTTGTAATCCTGCGGTAATGTTACTCAAAGCTAGAAAATAATATCTAAAAAGTAATTGATAGTATTTATATATTTCTAAAATACTTTCTTAAGTTAGATAGTTGGATGAATATTCTGATTAATAAGTCCAGTTGATTGATTAATTTTTCGAATTCTTATTTAATTGAAATTCACGATTGCAAAGGATTTTAAATTCATCGCAGCGGATTTTACTGATAGTAAAACTTTCATCTATCAATTTTTAACTCTAAACTATTTATCCTCTTTCTTCTTCTTCTGAAATTCCAATTTGTAAATAATATAAATAAATCCAGCAACTAGATGAAGTAAAACGATTCCAATAAATATCTTTCCCATGATCTATTTTTTATAAATGATTTTTAAAGCATCCAACAAGGCTTGTTTCCAAACTTTCATTTCATGTCCTCCTTCATAATTCGCTATGCTAAAAGTCACCTTTTTCTTGTGCTTAGATAATTCACATGGAAGTGTTTTATTAACAGCTTGAATAATTCCTTTGTAACAATCCGATGTTCCTGTGCTCAAATAAAACAGGTGATGCTGTTTGCTCTTGTCAAAAAGTGTCCAATAATTTGGGTAATTATAGCTTTTCCAAATTGAATCTGAGAATTCATTTTTAGCATTTTTAAAAGAAGGTACATCGAATCGAGCAAATGAATTCAAATCAGGTGTTGGTGTGTAAGCTGCAGGACTCATTAATATTGCATTTTGAAATTGATCTGGATATTTCAAGATGAATCTTAAACTTCCGTATCCACCAGCCGACATTCCGCCGATTGTTTGATGTGTAAATTCGTTGTAAATTCTATAATTAGAATTTATTTCAGACCTAAAATCATTTATGAAAGCATCTTCAATTGGTTCGATACCATTAACATACCAAGAATTTCCGCCATCAGGCATAGCGATAATGAACTCTTTCAACTGATCTTTTGTTATTAATGAATCAATTGAATTTCTCAAATCATTTTCTGCCATCCAAGCGTTTTCATTTCCACCGTGTCCATGCAATAAATAGAGAATTTCAAACTTTGAAGATTTAGAATTATGGTATGAAGGGGGGAGGTAGATTGTATAATTCCAGTCTCGATTTAATGATTTAGAAAAAAAGGATGTATGAATGAATCGACTTTGAGTTATTTCAATCGGTTTGTTTTCTTTAAAATTTGATTCCGATGTGCATGAAAAATAGAATGTTAAGCTTGTCAAAAAGCAAATAAGAATTCTATTTGTTCGAAAGAATGTCATTAATAATTTTTAAATGATGTTCAATATGTAAATTTAAGAATTTAATGGTTTGTTTTAGATTTAAATTACCGAAATAAGGATGATTAAAATTAGCTTTTCGAGGTAAATTTTTCAAATTCGCTATTTTCTCTTTTGCTTTTTCAATTTTCAATTGCAAAAACGAAGAATAGTTGGTTGATACTAAAGTTTTTGTATTATTCAATAGCATTTCTGTATTTGGTGAAAAATAATAAGGGGAATAGTTGATGTTAAAATAAGGACTTAGTAAATGTTTCTCACTTAATTTAAATTGATAAGCAAACGTATACTTTAAACTACCTCCAATTCCTAAACCTTTTGCTCGTTTTTCTTCAAATTGAGTTCCAATGTCGTTGATTTGTTTAAATATTCCGCCCAGATTCGCATCAATTCCAATTAACGAATAGGCTTTTTGAGAATCGAAGTGATTTAATTTGATAAAATATCCCAAGTCAATGAGGTGTAGATTTATTTTACAATTGAAAGAATTGTTTTCAGCGTAACTACTATAGTTTGAATAACTTAAATTTAATCCTTTTTTAATTTTCTTTTCTGATTTGAAAAAATAATTGACATCAGTAGAAATTCCATTCATCAATAAAGGTTGTTTTTCATTTAGAAAGGGATGATTGAAATTATACGTTTGAATCATTTTATCCCATTTTGGATTTAGTAGATAAGCGTAATTTACGCCAATAGATAATCGTTGAGAAAACGCATTGAATGTTACGGTTGAAAGAATTAGTATAAAGTAAAAATATTTCATTTTGTAACTGAATTTAAAATATTAATGACTTCTCTATAACCTGTTTCAGCTGCTCCAAATACCGTTTGATGATGTCCGTTTAAATTCATAGCTTCACCTGCGAAAAATAATTTATCATCGATCGATTTTGCGGCAACTTCTCTAGCATTTCCCATATTGATGGTACTGTATGAATAAGCTCCCATGATAAAAGGATGTTTCGACCAATCTTCCACATGTCCTGCAATAAAACTTGCACTTGCTTGTCCGCTATACATTGTATCGAGTTCTTGAAGTAATTCGGTGATGATCGCATTATCATTTGGTAAAGAACTTAAATAAGCTGCTTGATCGCCCATAATAAAGGCTAGTAAAACATTATCACTTCCATTTTTCCCAACCAATTCATTAGCGTATGCGGCACAGATTTTTCCTCCTATTATATTGTCATCATAAAATTTAGTGTTGAATTTCAAATGCACTTTGATACCTGGTCCCATAGCAATTTTTGAAAATGCTTCTGTTTTTTCGGTAGGAAGCGCAGGCGTAAATTCAATCGAATTGTTTTTAAACATTGTAATTGGAATGCTTAAAATGACCATCGGAAGAATAGTCAATTTTAGAAACAATGGTATTCAGTTTAATTTTATCTGAAATTTCAGAAATGATATTCTTTTCAAAAAAGTCAAAAAATGTTTCTTCAAATTTATAATCATCATCTCCAGAGCACCAATTCGTTTCTTCTTGATGGTTCCAATAGGCGGATAATACCGAAGCTTCTGCTCCTTGATCACCAGCAATATTTTCGATGATGTATTTATATTCCTCACCAAATCCTTTTTGAATCGCATAATCTTGAAAAGAAATGTCCGGTAAATTTTCAGCATCAAAAATATTAGGGTCTTTGGGTAATGATTCTACGAGTTGATTATTAAACCAATAAACGGCTTCAGTATCATCCAAGGTGATTTTAGTATTTGAAGCAGTTATAAAATCACTTAATAAATTATTTTTTCCGTGAAGCCATTGCGCTCCTTTATCAATTGGAAAATCTGCGAAACCAGTTAATTTACCTAGTCGTCCTCCATAAACAGAAGAAGCTTCTAAAATTTGAAAATCAATTCCTTTGGACTTTAAAATATATCCAGCGTAAAGTCCAGCTACACCTGAACCAATAATTATTACTTTTCCTGAATAGGATGAATCCTCAAAAAGAGTTTCTTTTCTACAAGAAGAGAAGAGGGTTGAAGGTATGAATAATCCGCCGAGGCCAATAAATGAAGTTGTTTTTAGAAATTTCCTTCGATCCATTTTACTTGTAGTTTTTAGTTTGGTTCTAAAACGAGAGAGAGTAGGTAATATTGTTTATTCATAAAAAAAGGAATGCCTAAACATTCCTTTTAAATTAATTTTAATCATTGATTAATGTTGGTGACCATGTGGTCCATGAACATGACCGTGATCAATTTCTTCTTGTGTTGCAGGACGAACATCCGCTACAGAACCTTCAAATTTCAAATCAATTCCAGCTAAAGGGTGATTGAAATCCATTTCAACTTCTTCAGCAGTGATTGATAATACAGTTCCTCTTAAATGATTTCCTTCATTGTCAGACATTGGAACCAATGCTCCAACAAATATATGTTCTTCATTAAATTTACCACTTTCGTCAACAAAAACTGAAACTGGAATTTTAACGATTTGTTCTGGACTAGAAACACCGTAAGCATTTGATGATTCAATTGAAAAAGCAAACGTATCACCTACTTTTTTACCTTGGATATTTTGTTCGAATTCAGGAATGATTCCACCAACACCATATAAAAATACCATTGGATTTTCAGGAGTTGTTTCTTCGATTTTTTCTCCAGTTGTATGATTTGATAACTTGTAATTCAAGGTAACAACCATGTTTGATTCAATTGTCATATTCTTTTACTTAAAAATTAAAGCCTTAAAGGTACAGATTATTTTAGCACTAAAAATTATTATATATTTTTTATTTATTATGTAATAGAGATTAATAATCTATACCTATCTTTGCGCCGTCTCTAAGGGGTGCCAATCGAAAGAAAGGCTGAGATTATACCCATTGAACCTGTCAGGATAATGCCTGCGTAGGGAAGATGTACAGATTTATTAAACAAAAAGCTAATTATTTACAAAACAAAGAATTAGCCCCTTGTTCTTGTTCAAATTTTATTTTAAAATGAAAACAAGAATTACAAAAATGCTTTGGATGTTTGCACTAACAACATCCTTCGGAGCTACAGCTCAACATTCCATTCAAGGTACAATTACAAGTTCAGATGGTAAACCATTACCTGGAGCAAAAGTAGTTATCGAAAACACGTATAATGGTGCTTTTACTGATGGACAAGGCCATTATCTTTTAAAAGATGTGAAAGATGATTCATTAAAATTGAGTGTTTCAATGCTTGGTTTCGAGGTACAATCATTCAATTTGTATCTGAAAGATCAAGATTTAACTCAAAACGTTATTCTTTCTCCTTCTGCTTTGATGATCGAAGAAGTTCAAGTTTCAGGTGTTCGTGCGGATGAAAAAACGCCAACGACTTACACGAATTTGAACACGAAAGAAATTCAAAAAGGAAATTTCGGTCAAGATTTACCTTACATTTTACAATCAACTCCATCAACAGTTGTGACTTCAGATGCAGGAGCAGGAGTAGGGTATACGGGGATTCGTATTCGTGGTGTTGATCCAACAAGAACGAATGTTACTGTAAATGGTATTCCAATGAATGATGCGGAATCTCATGGTGTATACTGGGTAAATATGCCTGATTTCGCTTCGTCTGTAGATAATATTCAAGTTCAAAGAGGGGTAGGGACATCAACTAATGGT
The DNA here is from genome assembly GCA_021300395.1 of Fluviicola sp. Classification (GTDB taxonomy): domain Bacteria; phylum Bacteroidota; class Bacteroidia; order Flavobacteriales_D; family Crocinitomicaceae; genus CAIUKX01. Next base: position 6,260 of record JAJTEO010000119.1, read on the forward strand.
GCTGCTTCTTTTGGTTCAAGTATCAATATCAAAACAGATAATATCCAAAAACAAGCGTATGCTGAATTAGATAATTCAGGAGGTTCATTTAATACGTTAAGAAATACGGTGAAAGTTGGTTCAGGTTTGATTAATAACAAATTTGTGGTAGATGCACGTTTATCTCGAGTTTCATCTGATGGATATATTGATAGAGCAACCTCAGATTTAAAATCATACTACTTATCTGGAGCTTGGATTGGAAAAAAATCAATTGTAAAAGCAAATGTATTTAGTGGTAAAGAGGTAACCTATCAAGCTTGGTATGGAATTCCTGAAGCAAAATTGTTTGGGAATAAAGATAGTTTGTTGAATCATTTTTACAATAATTATTACCCTGGAGGAACATATCAAACTGTTGAAGATTCAGTTAATTTATTTAATTCTGATCCAAGAAAATATAATTATTACAACTATAAAAACGAGACGGATAATTACAAACAAGATCATTATCAGTTACATTTCTCTCATACATTTAATCCGAAAGTTTCAATGAACTTGGCAGGGCATTTTACGAATGGAGAAGGATATTATGAACAATATAGAAGAGATCAAAAATTCAGCACATATGGTTTAGATACTTTATTTGTTGGCACTGATACAATTTCTAAGACAGATTTAATCAGGAGAAGATGGTTGGATAATAATTTCTACGGAGCAATTTTTTCGGTGACTTATTCGAACTTGAAAAATTTAAAAGTAATTGCAGGAGGTGCCGCAAATCAATATGATGGTAAACATTTCGGTGAAATTATCTGGGCAAGAAATGCTTCAAGTAGTGAAATTAACCAGCACTATTACGATAATATGGCGCATAAAAAAGAAGTAAGTGGATACGTGAAAGCAAATTATCAAATTCAAAAATTAAATGTCTTCGCTGATTTACAAGTTCGTCACATTGCTTATGATTACCATGGCGCAGATCAATATTATGCGAATCTTGTTCCTTTGAAAGAAAATGTTGCTTTTACATTCTTTAATCCAAAAGCTGGGTTAATGTATGACTTCAATAACAAAAACAATATGTATGCTTCATTCAGTATGGCTAATCGTGAACCAGTTCGTGATGATTTTGTTCAAAGTTCAGTTTACAGTAGACCAAAACCAGAGCAATTACAAAATGTTGAGGTGGGTTACAGATACCATGCAAGAAAATTGTTTACAAACGTGAATTACTATTTGATGAACTACAAAGATCAATTGATTTTAACAGGACAAATTAATGATGTAGGTGCGTATAATAGAGCAAACGTTGCAAAAAGTTATAGAACAGGTATTGAGTTAGAAGCAGGTTATATGTTGCTTAAAAAATTGAGTGTAACTGGTAACGTAACTTTAAGTATGAATAAAATCAAAGAATTCAATGAGTATGTAGACAATTATGATAATTACGATGTTGATGGAAATATGATTCAAACAGTAATTACTCATAAAAATACTGATATTGCTTTCTCTCCAGCTACTATTGCTTCACTTGGATTGATTTACGAACCGATTAAAAATTTAGATATCACACTTCAGTCTAAATATGTAGGGAATCAATATTTAGATAATACTTCAAATGAATCTAAAAAGTTAAATGCTTATTATACATCTAATTTAACTGTGAATTATACGATTAAAACATGGGGATTCAGAGAAATTAAAATTGGAGTTTTAGCTAATAACCTTTTCAATTATTTATATGAAAATAATGGTTATACATGGGGTTATATTGCAGGAGGTAAAAGAATAACTGAAAACTATTACTATCCTCAAGCAGGAAGAAACTTCTTGGTTAGATTGACTTTGAAAATGTAATTCAAATAGTTATTAGTTGAAAGGTAATAGTTAACAATTAAAGTTGACAGAATTGAACCATATAAGGTGTTTGAGCTTTTAAAATTCAAAACTTCAATGCCTTATATGGTTTTTTAATTCACGAAAAAATATTCGATCATGTTTCCAAATCTTCAAACAATTTTTCAATCTTCGTTTCAAACTGAATCGGCAGAATATTCTAATTCTTTAACAGAAAAAGATATACAACTCATTTTTGAAAACAAGTTATTTAAATGCTTTTTGCCAGAATCTTTAGGGGGATTGAATTTAGGTATATTGGATACTTTGAAAATTATCGAAGAAGCTTCTTTTATCAACGGAAGTTTGGGTTGGTTAATTCAGATTGGAAATGGAGGGAATTACTTTGTTACCAATTTTAATGAAGAAAAAGCAAGGGAATATTTTACACCTATTGATGCCGTAATAGCTGGAAGTGGAACACCAACAGCAGTAGCATCTATAACAGAAGGAGGTTATTTAATCTCCGGGAAATGGAGGTTTTGTAGTGGTTCTGAATACGCAACATTATTTACTGTTACATTTAAAATCGAAGGAACAGAAGATGTGATGTCCGCAGTTGTGAAACGAAAAGATGTCAAAATCATTCAAGACTGGAAAACGATAGGTTTAAAAAATACATCGACAAATACAATTGAATTGGAAAATGTATTTATTCCTGAAGATAGTCTTTTTACAGTCATGAAACGTAAATCGTTTTTTGAAGATCCAATCTATGATTTGCCTTTTCTGGTATATGCACAAGCATTTTTCTTACAAGTTGTTTATGGTACTTTTCGTAGAATGATTTCTACTTATAAGGATCAACTTGAACAGAATGTGAATTACCAATTGCGACATTCAGAAAAGAGTCTAAAAGTTTCAGAAATGTTGGAGGATGCTTCTGATTTATTAATGAATTCAAAATCAGAACTAGAATCCCTTGTAAATTCTATTTTAAAGAAAGAAGCAATTGATTTGAATAAAGCACAACTAAGTTTAATTGAGCAAGCAGCAAATATTAAAAAATTAGCAAATCAATTATTTACAGAACGAGGAATTGAAGCCTTATATGAGTCAAATCCTTTTTCGATAGCCTATTTAGATTTATTGGCTGTAAGTCAACACAAACTACTAAATGAATTAGTTTGAAAATAATATATACTTATTCTATTCCTTGTAATTCAACTAGATTTGCATGAATACCTTTTTGTTGGATTAAATCTTCGTGTGTTCCTTGTTCAGCAATTTCACCGTGGTTTAACACTAAAATTTTGTTTGCCTTACGA
>JAJTEO010000120.1 GCA_021300395.1 Fluviicola sp.
GAATACCTAAATTCTCTTCAGGAATATAAATACCAGGCTCACATGTGAAAACCATTCCCGCTTCAATCGGTTCATTCCAAATACCTACATCATGTGTGTCTAAGCCAATAAAATGAGAAGTTCCGTGCATAAAATATTTTTTATAAGCAGGCCATTCTGGATTTTGATTTTTAATATCTGTCTGAGAAATAAGACCTAGTTGCACCAATTGATCTTGCATAACAAGTCCTACTTCTTTATGATATTCAGCCATAATAGTTCCAGCAACTAACATTTTTTCAGCTTCTTTTTTAACATGAAGAACAGCATTATAAACTGCTTTTTGTCGATCTGTAAATTTACCATTAACAGGTATACATCTAGTCAAATCAGAAGCGTAATTTGCATATTCAGCAGCAACATCTAATAAAATTACTTCACCATCTTTACATTGTTGATTATTTTCAATATAATGTAGAACACATGCGTTTTTACCCGAAGCAATAATTGGAGTGTAAGCAAATCCTTTCGATCTGTTTTTAACAAATTCATAGATTAATTCAGCTTCTAATTCATATTCCCAAATACCTGGCTTTGTAACAGATAATAATTTTCTGAAACCAGCTTCAGTAATCTTACAAGCTCTTTGCATCAAATGAATTTCAATATCTTCTTTCACGGAACGAATTCGATGCATGATTGGAGCACTTTTTCGAACAGCATGAGCTGGATAATCAATTTTTACTTGTTTAATGAAACGATCTTCTCTTGTTTCAACTTCTGTCGAAGCTCTTAAATGCTCATTCGTATTCAAATAGATATTGTCAGCTTCAGCCATTAACTGCTTGAAAATTGTTGGAAATTGATTTAACCAATAAACAGTTTTAATCCCTGAAGTTTCAAAAGCAGCCTCTTTTGTTAATTTTTCACCTTCCCAAACAGCAATGTGCTCATTTGTTTCTTTTAAAAATAATATCTCTCTATGAGCTTCATTTTTACATTCTGGAAAAATAACCAATATACTTTCTTCCTGATCGACACCTGATAAATATAAAATATCCCTGTGCTGTTGAAAAGGCATTGTACTATCTGCACTGATTGGGAAAATATCATTAGAATTAAAAACTGCAAGGGACTTGGATTCCATTCCTGCAATAAATTTTCTTCTATTAGCTATATATAGATCATTATTAATTCTTTCGTACTTCATGAGTGTATATTTTAAAGTCTTAAATCATTTATGTAGGTTGAAATTAAGAAAATTATTTATAAAAATAGGGTCTACTTTTTGAAAATAAATAAATGCAATGATTTAAGTGAAAATCGAAAGAAATTAGAAGTTCGTAAATAGTTTACGATTAACTGCCGCAACTTTGTATCATAATTAAAAGTAGAAGATTATGAAAACGTTGATAGAAAGTATAAAAATAAATACCATTTCATTTGAAAGCGGTGATACAAATGTATATGTAAATGCAATATTAAGTAAAGAAAAATTATCTTATCCTTCAGATTTAGTGATTAGTCATACAGATCTTAATGTCATCATCAATAAATTACAACAACAAAATCCTGAAAGTGATATTTCTAGTTATTTTGATGAAGAAATAATGTACGATGGAAGTTCTTTTTACAGATTGAACTCAGCAAAATATTCTTCAACAAATTTTCAAGTGAATCATTTTGAATTTACTCAAAAAATAAAACAAATTAGAGCATAAAATAAGATTAAAAATCAAACGATTTTGTTCATTTAGTAAATTAAATGTCTTGAAATTGTTATTGTTCAAAAAAAATAAGTATTTTAGTGTTAGTTTATTAGATTTGCTAACTATAGAATATTGTTAAATTATGAAACTTCCATTACTATTATCAGCCATTATTACCTCTATTATATTGTTTTCATGTATTAAGCACGAAGTTATTCCTGCGCCAGAACATAAAGCAACTTTAAAAGCATACTTTAGTGGTAATATTAATAATTCAACAACTGAATTCACTGAAAATGTGAATGGTTATGCAGGTGCTGCAACTCAATCAAAAATAGTTCTTCCTAGCGGTCAAACATCTTCAGTAATCTATTTATTTGAGATGAAATCAACAACTCCTGGACAAAATGCAAAAATCCAAGTTGGTCTTGGGAGTTTAACTTGGGATCAAGCTAATTCAACAGGACCTGATTTAACAACATTTAATAATTTCTTTAATTCACATTCAAGTCCTAATTATTCAAATAATGGAACATCAGGATTTTACGTAAGTTATACTGATAATGCAGGTGTAATATGGTCTTCTAGAGATAATAGTATTCACCCTAAAAGTGTTAATTTCTCAAGTATCTCTCAAGAGTCAGATCCAAATGGTGATTACTCTAAATTCACTTGTACATTCAGCTGTTATGTATATAGTAACGCTGCAATTCCAGATTCAATGAGTATATCAAACGGACAAGTGAAAGGATGGTTTCAAAGATAGCATCTACTATTCTAAACCATGAGTAATAGCTTAAAAATAGCAATCATTGGAGATTATAACTTTACATATAATTCTCACCAAGCGACAAATTTATCGATCGATCATTCTTCGCGATTTTTAGATATTGAAATAAGTTATTATTGGATCAAAGTTAACGAGGCAGCTCAATTAAAACCCCAAACCTTTGAACAATACGATGGTGTATGGATTTCTCCTGGACCTTTTCGAAGTATCTTTTTCTTGAATGGAATTATTGATAATCTATTGAAATTGAAAATCCCTGTATTATTGACTGGGGAGTCATACAAAGCATTGATTGAAGTAATTATCAATAGAAATCAATTGAACTCAAATGGCGAAAAACTAATTTCAGATAATTTAGTAGAAGGTCAACAGTTTGAACGTTTAATGATTATTCCACATTCAAAAGAATTCATTAAAATATATGATAATCACAATACACTAGAACTAACATCTTCAAGATATAGTTTATATCCTCAACTGATAGAAGTACTTACAGAAAATCATATTGACATAGAAGCATACAATCAATTTGAAGAGCCCGAGGTAATTAGTGTAAAAGAGCATCCTTTCTTTTTAGCTTGCGGCTATTGCCCGCAAATTTCATCTACTAGAGATATTGCTCATCCTCTAATCTATACTTTTATTAAAGCTTGTAGAGCATTTTCTTCGAATGTAATAACTGAAATTAATTCTGAAGGTTTAGATTAAAATAAATTTTCATCTTTTTTCAATTTCTCAAAAACTTCATCAATTATTAAATCTTTACCCTCTGCTGCTTTAACAGCAAGAAAATCACATCGTTCATTTTCTTTATGTCCAGAATGTCCTTTCACCCAATGGAAGTGTAATTCAAATTTTTCAGCAATATTAATATAACGCATCCAAAGATCTTGATTTTTCTTTCCTTTAAATCCAGTCTTTTTCCAATTATAAATCCAACCTTTTGTAATACTATCGATTACATATTTTGAATCAGAATAAATATGAATTGGATGCAAATTTGTTTTCATAGATTCCAAAGCAACAATCACAGCCAATAACTCCATTCTATTATTCGTTGTTAATCGAAAACCTGCCGATATTTCTTTCTCTACATTATTGAAACGCATAACAACTCCAAAACCTCCATTTCCAGGATTCCCTTTAGCTGCCCCATCAGTATAAATTTGAACATTCATATGGTAAAGATAAAAATAAACACCTTTAATAAAAGTAGTTAGTTCTACTATTTAAAATGAATTAAACAAACTATCTAATTCTCTATACATCGTAGAAAATAGATAATTTGTCGAATAAATAAAAAAATAACCTCCAATTAGGAATACAAGAATAAAATAGTAAGATTTCTACCAACGATCGAAAAAAGACTATCAACTCGAGAATAAAACTGTATAAATACATAAAAAACGATTCTATACGTACTTTTACTTAGATTTAAGATTGCATGATTGACTCATTTCAGTGTTTTATTATTAACACAAACGAATTAAATTTGTTAAACAAAACAAGAAAGTATTAAAACATAGATATACTAAACTCTTTTTTCAGTGAATAGTGGTTAGGTTAAGTTAGCAGAAAGCGATTCGATCCCTCGAATCGCTTTTTGATTTTATATACCCCTCATCAAAGTTCAATTCTTGAAATGTTAAAAAACATAAAAAGTTCTTAAATTCATTAGAAAAAGAGCTGAAAATATAACAACTCTCAATAAAATACGTTAATTTTGTAACGCAAAAAATAATCAAAAATTAAACATACTATGGCTGAAGTAATGAATGACCTAGGAATACAAGAAATTTTAGCTCAATTTGGAATTGACGAAGTAAACAATGGCGCTTCAATGGGAAGCAAATGGTTTAAAACTCGTGGTGAAAGAATTGATTCAATTTCTCCTGTAGATGGAAAATTAATTGCATCTGTTAATTCTGCTACTGAAGCAGATTATGAAGCAGTAATCTTAAAAGCACAAGAAGCTTATAAAGTTTGGAGAACAATTCCAGCTCCTAAAAGAGGTGATATCGTTCGTCAATTAGCTGATCGTTTACGTTTCTATAAAGATTCTTTGGGAAAATTGGTTTCTTATGAAATGGGGAAATCATTACAAGAAGGTTTAGGAGAAGTTCAAGAAATGATTGACATCTGTGATTTCGCAGTAGGTTTATCAAGACAATTATACGGTTTAACAATGCACTCTGAACGTCCAGGACACAGAATGTATGAGCAATATCACCCAATTGGAATTGTAGGAATTATTTCTGCATTCAACTTCCCAGTTGCTGTCTGGAATTGGAATACAGCTTTAGCATGGGTTTGTGGTGACGTTTGTGTATGGAAACCATCTGAAAAAACACCTATTACAGCAATTGCTTGTCAACAAATTACAAAAGAAGTATTTGAAGCAAACGGAGTTCCTGAAGGAGTTTCTTGTGTAATCATTGGTGGAGCTGAAATCGGGAAATTAATGGCTGAAGATACGCGTGTTCCTTTAGTTTCTGCTACAGGTTCAACAAGAATGGGTAAATCTGTTGGTGCTGCAGTTGGTGCTCGTTTAGGAAAATCATTATTAGAATTAGGAGGAAACAATGCAATCATTATTACCCCAACAGCTGATTTAAAAATGGTGGTTCCAGGTGCAGTATTTGGAGCAGTTGGTACTGCTGGACAAAGATGTACTTCTACTCGTCGTTTAATTGTACATGAAGAAGTTTACGATAAAGTAAAAGAAGCTTTAGTTAGTGCTTACAAACAAATTAGAATTGGTAATCCATTAGATGAAAACAATCACGTTGGTCCACTTATCGATACACAAGCAGTAGATTTATATTTAGCTGCATTGAAACAAGCGGAAGCAGAAGGTGCTAAAATCATCGTTGAAGGTGGTGTTTTAACAGGAGAAGGTTACGAATCAGGATGTTTCGTTAAACCAGCAATCGTTGAAGCTGACAATAGTTTCGCAGTT
>JAJTEO010000121.1 GCA_021300395.1 Fluviicola sp.
CTTTAGAAATTTTCTTTTGAAGTTTTCTTGCTTCCTCTTCGTTGTAATGCTCTTGCGCTAATTCCACCAAAGAAACAACGTCACCCATACCTAAGATACGGTCAGCCATTCTTTTTGGATAGAAAACGTCTAACGCATCCATTTTCTCACCAGTACCTACAAATTTGATTGGCTTATCAACAACCGTTTTAATTGTCAACGCAGCACCACCTCTTGTATCACCGTCTAACTTCGTTAAAACAACTCCGTCAAAATTAATTTTCTCATTGAAGGCTTTCGCTGTATTTACAGCATCTTGACCTGTCATAGAATCCACAACAAATAAAGTTTCAGAAGGATTGATCGCTTCTTTCACTCTTGCTATTTCATCCATCATTTGCTCATCAATCGCTAAACGACCAGCAGTATCGACAATCACTACGTTAAAACCGTTGCTTCTTGCATGAACAATCGCATCTTGCGCAATTTTAACCGGATTTTTTTCTTCTTTATTTGAATAAACTTCAATCGATAATTGTTCTCCAAGAACATGTAATTGGTCAATCGCAGCTGGACGGTAAACATCACATGCAACCAATAACACTTTCTTCCCTTTTTTCGTTTTTAAGTAGCTACCTAATTTCCCAGTAAAAGTTGTTTTACCAGAACCTTGTAAACCAGACATTAAAACGATTCCCGGATTTCCTTTCAAGTTGATTTCAACTTCATTTCCTCCCATCAATTCTACCAACTCTTCGTGGCAGATCTTCGTCATTAACTGACCTGGAGAAACTGTTGTCAATACATCTCTACCTAACGCTTTTTCCTTTACTGTATTCGTAAATTCTTTCGCTGTTTTGAAGTTAACATCGGCATCCAATAAGGCTTTTCTAACCTCTTTTAACGTCTCAGCAACGTTGATTTCAGAAATTTGTCCGTGCCCTTTTAATACTTTAAACGCTCTCTCAAACTTATCGGTAAGATTTTCAAACATGTTTTTTCAAATTTTAATGGTGCAAAAGTAGGTAAAAAAAGGGAAAAATTGTAAATTTGTTAATATAAAAAAATTGAAAATGGGAATACAAAACACATTTACGATTCACACTAATTCTGTTGAGCAATCAAATGCCTTAAAAGCCTTTGTGAAAGCTTTAAAGATGGAGTATATTGTTGTGAAAGATGAAATTAATTTCCCTTCAATGACTGAGCAAGAAATTATTGACCAAGCGATAAAAGTAAATACTGAAATTGCTCAAGGAAAATATATTTCTCATGCTGAATTAGAGAAAAAAGCAAATAGGTGGTAAGATATTAATTATGAAAGTTATTATCTGGTCAATTTCTGCTGAAAAAAATCTAAAAAAAGTTTATCGAATTTATAAGAAAACAGCGACTAAAGAAGTTGCTGATAAAATCTTAGTTGAAATTTTTCAATCTGTCAAATCAATTAATTTTGGAGAAAAAATATTTCAAGTAGAAGAATCGTTAAAAAATCTAAATCAACAACATAGATACATTGTTTGTCGCCATTGTAAAATAATCTTTTTTGAAAGTGAGAACAAAATCATCATTTCTCACGTCTTTGAAACTCGACAAAATCCTAAAAAAATGAAATAAATATTCAATATTTCAACCCATATATATATAACTGACAAAAAATTAATTTTCTTATGAAATCATTTACAATAATTCTACTTACCTTAATTATATTTTCCTGCACAATCACTAAACGAAGAGTTCTACCAGGATATCATGTAAATTGGGGTAAATCTGAATTATCAATAAATAAAGAAGATCTAAAAAGCGTGAAATATGACTCTGATTTTTCAGATTTAAAGAATAAAAATGAAATTGAAAAAATTTCAATATCTCCCTCAACATCAGTATGTGATACCATTTTTTTATTGGATGGAAGTTCAATATTAGGAAAGATAATTAGTCTAGATTCGAAAATTATTGAATATAAATCTTGCCAGGATGAATCTAGTTTTATTCACAAAATTTATAAGACAACCATAAAATCCATTTCATATTCCAACGGTGTAGTTTACAAGCATGAATCAGAAACCGAAATTAAAGAAAAGAGAAAACAATTGGAAGAGAAGCATACTGAAACAATAAAGAGTACTAAAACAAATGGTCCAACTAATGATGAACAAAAAGAGTATAAATATATCAAAAGATCATATGCGGCCTCCTTTATTTTAATTCTAAGCTTATTGGCCTCATTATTTTTTTTATACTTTGGTTCTTTCTTAATTTTAATTAGTTTAGTTATTGCTATAATCGCCTTATTAATTTTGTTAATAGCGGCGAGTCAAACTTCAAAATTTGAAAAAGAATCTACAAAAAACAGAATAGTTGAAAAAAATGGTCAAATTTCCATTTTTTTGTTTTTTGTTGCAATTTTATGCCTACTAATATTAATATTTTTAAATATAAATTTGACCTTACCTTTGTTTATATTTTTATTAATTGCACTTTTCACTTCGAATATTGCAAGTCTTTTCCTAGCTATTAAAAGTTTAAAAATCATGTCCAAAAATCCAGAATTGTATAAGTCAAAAGGTTTAATTTTGTTTTTTACCTTTTTGGAAAGTTTAATTTTATTAATTTTTAGCTTCGCCGCAATATATGTTTTATCAGGTTATTTAAATTTTGGTGTATAAATTGAAATAAATAGATTTTACAATAAAAAAACTGAAGATTGAAAGGTATAAATAATTGTAATTTCAGCAAAAGTAGTCTATCTAATTTTGATGAAGTGAGCTTTTTAAAATAAGAATTTAAGTTCTCGGTTAGAGCAGAATTGCAAATTCTGCTCAGCAGGAATCTAATTCCTACTAATGAACAAGCTTTGACTTCGTTACTGAGTATGAGGTTACTCGAAGAGTCGAAGTAATGAGGCAAAGCGTGAATTAGCGCATGTTTTAATTTAGCTTTTCGCTTCAGATTTAAGATCATATTTAGCGAAGCATTGCAAATGCATCGCAGCGGGGATGATAATGTGTTTATACCAAGAAAATTAATCTAAATATCTAACCAATATCGGTTTGAAATTCTATTTTAATATATTTTTATCAACCACATTATTCACCCATTTAAATAATGTTGAATATTTAACTCGAATGCATTTATTTTTTTTATAATCATTTAGATTTAATTTTCTTAAATCTCTCTTTATAATCCTACTATAATATCTTTTACCTTCAACAATATAATAATATTCATAATATTGAGCACTTTTAAAACTTACATCTCCATATATTCTAGCGCAAGTAATTTTAGATTTTATTAATACAAAATCTCTACCTTTTTCAATAATTATCGGCAAAAATAAAATTGTTAGTATAAAAATTAATATATAAATGTTTCGTTTTTTCATTTTGAAATTATACCATTAGTACCTTCATCACCAATAGTACTGATAAAGGGTCGATAGACAACCATCTAACCAATCTTAGGTCTAACATTCTAAACTCAGTAGTTTAACTGTTCCCGTTGCTTTTTATTTCATCGTATTTCTCTAAGCCTTTGTATCCCATACCTATATGAAAGATAATTTACCACCCTTATCATATCACCAAATTCAACTTACTATTCTTCCTGCTATAACCAAAATAGACAATTAAACCGACTACTAACCAAGCTCCGAAACCGATCCAGTTGGAAATATTCTTTTTCTTTTAATGAAGTCAGATAAGTTTCCACGTCATTATCGCTTTTCGCAAATAAATCTGTTTTTTCACTTGCCAATTGATTTTTCATTTTGATCACTTGCTCTGATGAGATTGAAGTCAGCAATTCTGTTGGCTGAATCAATTGTTTTTCATTTGTTAAGAAAGCTATCGTTGCTGTTTTGTTGTAAGTAAACGTAAAAAGGATTCCAGCAACTAACAAAAATGGCATTACATATTTTCCATTCACATAAGGCGTTTTAAATTTCCCTCTTGGAATGTCTTTTTTGTTTTGCAAGACCAAAACTCCGGCACATACAACCACAAACGCGAACAATGTTCCAATACTACATAAATCAGTTACCCATGTCAAGTTCAAAAACAAAGCTGGAACTGCTACCACAAAACCTACAACTATCGTAGCAAAAGAAGGCGTTTTGAATTTTGGGTGTATTTTCGAAAATTTCTTCGGCAACAAACCGTCACGACTCATACTCATCCAGATTCTTGGTTGCCCCATTTGGAATACTAACAATACACTCGCCATCGCAATCACAGCACTTACGGCAATAATTCCTGACATCCATTTTAAGTCCAATTTATCAAATACAAATGCCAATGGATCACCTACATTCAACTCCGTATAATTGACCATACCTGTCAGAACTAAGGCGATGATAATATATAAAATCGTACAGATAATAATAGCCCACATCATTCCACGTGGTAAATCTCGTTGAGGATCTTTACATTCTTCAGCAGTTGTAGAAATGGCATCAAAACCAATATAAGCAAAGAATACAGCCGAAACTCCTTTTAAAATACCTCCTACTCCATTCGGCGCAAACGGATTCCAATTATCCGTATCGATGTAGAAAACTCCAACTGAAATCACCAATAAAATAATTGCCAATTTCACGACTACCATCAAATTACTCGCATTTTTTGATTCTTTCATTCCTTTGTAAACCAAGGCAGTAATCAAAATAATAATCATCAATGCTGGTAAATCAGCCACGATATGAAATGACCCAATTGAAGGAGCATATTTGTAAGCAGTATAGGCATTTTGAATGGCACTGTCTAAATTGATAAATTCCTTACCACTTTTCATCAAGTTGATTGCTTCGTGGTAACCATTATAAGCGGTAAAGTAATCCATTTGAACCCATTGCGGCAAATGTATTCCTTTCACTCCTAGGAAAGGAATGTGTAAATTCTGAAGAAATCCGGTAAAATAATCACTCCACGAAATGGCTACGGTAATATTACCAATGGCGTATTCCATAATCAACGCCCAACCGATAATCCAAGCGATAATTTCTCCAAAAGCAACATAGGAATACGTGTAAGCAGAACCCGAAACAGGCACCATTGAAGCAAATTCAGCATAAGCAAACGCAGCAAAACCACAAGCAATCGCTGTAAATAAAAACAAGAAAATAACTGCTGGTCCACCATCTGCACTTGCTTTTCCGATAGTAGAAAAAATTCCTGCACCAATAATTGCAGCAATACCAAAAGCAGCTAAATCTTTCACACCTAAATGACGCCCCATAGAGCCATGACCTTCTTGATTGTCTTTATCGACTTTATCTAAAATATCTTGAACTGATTTTTTTCGGAATAAATTTTTTTTACTCATAGTTATATTTTAATCTTAATCGTAAGTAAATGAATACTTTTAAAGATAATTGAGCCGTAAAAATAGAAAATTAAATCAAATAGTTCATTTTGTTCCAACCAAAATAGAATCCATTTCGTTCTTAGTGTTGTTCTCCTTTTATCCGAAAAATAAACCATTCAGAAAAAAGTTTAAAGCAATTAATTATTAATTATATAAGTTTAACAAAAATTAGAACTATGAAAAAAAGATTACTAATAGCTTCACTAACGCTAGCATACCTTTCAAATGCACAAAGTTTAACTCAAACAAACGAACCAACGGTTGGTCAAACTTCAACAATGTTTTTGTGTGATTCAAATGCTACAAATCTAGCTTCAGTAACTGGAAATACAGCTGCTTGGGATTATTCTCAATTGGGAAAATACACTAGTCAACTTAGAACAATTAACATCGTTGATCCTGCAACAACTACAAATGCATCTTCTTTTACAAATTCTACAGTCGCTTTTGAAATTGAAAATTTTATTTCAACTTATTCTAGTTCAACTGCTACTGACCGAAATTCTCAAGGATTTGTTTTCACAGAACCTTCACTAGGAGATGTCATCGCAGAATACTCTTCTAACAATGAAGTTCTTTTGACTTATCCATTCGCTTACAGTAATACATCAACTGATAATTTTTCAGGAACTTTATCTTTTTCTTTTAATGGAATACCACAAAATCCTTCTTGCACAGGGACAGTAACTTCTACTATTGATGGACAAGGATCATTAACAGTTGGTTCTACAACAATTCCAAATGTTATTAGATATAAAATTGAAGATCGTACAACCGCATCAATATTATTTTTTGGAGATATAGAATTCACTAGAGTTCAGTTTGAATACTACGATTTGGCAAATTCAAATTTACCAATCTTTATTCATGCCAATGCGAAAGTTCAAAATGTTGGTTCTACAACTCCACTAATCGACCGTTCAATTGTTTTATCTTCGATTGAACCTACAGCAGTTGTTTCAGCAAATGCAGGATTAACAAGCAACAAAACAAATAATTTTAATATTTATCCGAATCCAACTAAAGGAGATTTAACGATAAATGGAGAGTTTAATTCAGATGCTCAAATCAGAGTAATTGATCAAACTGGCAGAGAAATTATTTCTGTACTATCACTTTCAAATGGTTCTAAAATTGATTTATCTTCAATTAACAAAGGTTTATATACTGTTGAAATCACAAATAACGGCGTGAAATCTACAAAAAATATAGTAGTAGAATAAAACTTGTTCAAAGAAATAGTTAAAAACTGTCTAAAATTTTAGGCAGTTTTTTTTTGTTCTAGCTCTAAATTAAATCTGTAGTGTTAACTTTATTCACTTTTTGGATTATAGAGTTAAATTATATAGATATTAAATGAAACACTTATTACTTATACTTTTTTTTATTCCTTTATTTAGTTGGAGTCAACAAGTGAAAGAATTGACAAATGAAGAACGAGCTTACCTATATCATACTGTCAAAAACAGTCCAATACTAAACAACCATTTTGGTAAATACTTTGAGTATAAAGGTCCCGAAATACTTTTCCCAAACAAAGAAATAAATAAAGATTCATTAGAAACATTTATCACCATGTTTCCTGATTCATTAATCATCTATACTCAGGAAATCGCAAAAGCACCAAAAGGTTTAGTGATTGAGGCATCTAATAAAATGGCACTTTGGGAGTTAAATCAAATTTTGATGGCTAAAAGAGGCACACCAACTGAGTTAGAACCGTTTAAAAATGATTATGAAGTTTTTGCTTCTATTTTAGTTAAGAACTTACCTCCTGCTTCATTGCAAACTGAAGATGGTAAACTTGTACCACATACAAAATTAGACAATGTATTAAACCCTCAAATGAGTTTTGACGATAAAACTGCTATGTTGGGTTCATATCATTTTTTAACTCCGAATGATCAGCTGGTTACTATTAATGCTATTACAACTTCTATCAATCAATACATTGACCAAAGAACACGTGAAATTTATTTAGCATTAAATGGTAGTTATTCAAATTTTAAAAATGTGGTTATTGCAGCCGGAGATGGATCTGTAAGTTCAAGTAATTTCGAAGACAGAGAAAGCAGCGATAAAAGTAAATGGGTAAATGGAATTCCAAAAACAGTTGGTCTAATCCCATTTCAAGCGAAATACTCACAAGCAAATGGGTCAATCAGTGCTAAAATAGATCCACTTACCGTTTCTACAAGTGATTTTACAACTGCTGGAGATAATAAGATAACGAATTTACACATTGACGTTTGGGGATACAATCCTGAAAAACAAGTTACTGTAATCATTGAAAAAAATGGTTTATGTTATCCTCTTTTCAATTCTGGAAAATCTCGTTTCCTTTCGCCTGATTCCACTTTTGTATTTGGAGGAACATACAAACAACGCATGAACGACCTTGAATTTAAAAAGATAAAAGATTTAAATGAAATGGTTTACGGTAAACGTGGATTTGATTACTGGATTGCTTACAACAAAAAGAAAAAAGATGAAACAGAATTGATTATCATCAAATTAGAAAAAAAATATTCTGACTTTGGTTATTCACCAGTTGAAGTGAGCAAGAAGAAAAGTAAAAAGAATGTTCAACGTAAAAAAAATGACAATAGTAGACTTGAAAACTATTCACTTTCTGACCATTCTGCAGCTGATGAAAGATCAAAAACACAAGATGAGATCGTTCGTCAACATGCTATTTTCGATGAATATAAACGAAAAATTAAAGAACTAGAAATTCAAAAGAAACAAGCTTTAGAATTGTTAGCATTATACCAAAGACGTTTAGATGATTACAAAATGGCTTTTGGACAAAAATGGGCGAAATACAAAAAGAAAGATGGTATCTATATCTCCGAAGATTCTTCAACATTCAATATCTTCACTCAAGAGTTTCAATTTCCAGCTAAAGGAATGTCTGAACAATTTGAAGTAAGAAACTTATCAATTCCAGAAGATTGCCTTTCTAACATTTATGATGAAACAATGTTACATATCAATGTAGTTGATGAAATACCTTTTTATGATGCAAAAATCAATGTTCAGTTAATTGATCAATTCCCTATCAATAAATGGAATTTAGAAGATAAATTATTTACTCAAAAAGACAGCGTTGCCTTAATGGAATTAGCTCAATCTTTATTGACTAAAAAACTTAAGATCACTGCAAATGCAAATGGAATTGGTAAATGGAATGGTTCAAGAGTAATTAAAGACCTTACGAATTTAACATCTAAGAAAACTTCATTACTAGATTCTACTTCTGCTATTCAATTAAATAAGACAGAATTATTAGCAACAATAAATAAAGAAGTTTCACTAACAGCTTCATCTTTTACCGATGACCGAATGGCAGGTATTGAAATTACAAATCCAAAGCTTCAAACATTGGTTACTTTAAAAAAAGTGACGAAAAATGATATTTTAACTGCCTATAGAACTCAAACAGCTTTGACGAAATTCAAAACCGAATTTACATCTTATGTTTCCAAAAATTTAACAGTAGATGAGTCGAATAAAGTCATTCGTAAATTAAATAAGTCGTGGGCAAAGATTAAAGTAAATATTGGAAC
>JAJTEO010000009.1 GCA_021300395.1 Fluviicola sp.
ATATTTTAAAATAAATTCATATTTATATTTAATATAGATATATTGAAATGAAAAATAAAAACTTATTGTCTGAAATACATAGAATGAAAGAATTGGCTGGGATTATTTCAGAGTCCAGTATGTTAAATGAGGATTATTTGGAATTAAAGTCCATAGCAAAACAACTATATACTTTATTAAAAAGTAAAGGATATGATGTTCGCTTAGTTGAGAACAGCAGTAAAAGTAAATATGCTGGTGGCACAACTTTGGCTGGACAAAAGTATCTAAACAACAAAGGTGGCAGTGTGGAGATACATCAATTTTCCGATGTTGAACAAATTGGTGTTTTTGTACCTGCTTATACCATAATGTATCAATTTATAAAAAATCCAGCAAACCATAAATATGTAGAATCCGTAATAGCAAAAAATCGTCCGGATCTTGTGGGAAAAAACATAGGACTAGATGATACTGAAAAACATTGGACTCATATAAAAAATTTCATGTACGGAAAATCTGGAAAAATTGCTGAAATTTCAGATTTCATGAAAGATCAAGGAATAAGACAAACCATAGGTGCTTTAGGTAAGGAATTACAAAATGCAATTAAGTCAAAATACCCAACTATGTTATTCAGTTTTGAAGACGATGCAACTGGGTATTCAATGTATTTTGCTGAACCAAAAACAGCTAAGGGTGGTATTAAAAATCCAAATCAGCGTCCTAATGCACCGAAGCCTGAGGGCAATGACCAACAAAAAATGGCAGCTGAAGATTCTCAGATAAATGAAAGAGGTTTGGCTTTTAACCAAAAGACTTTGACTCCTAGGACTGACGGAAGTGATTTACCATATCATGCACCAGTAACAACAAACAAACCTCATCCAAATAGAAAAAATAGATTCAAATGAAAAATAAAAATTTATTAAGCGAAATACGCAGGATGCAAGAACTTGCCGGAATAATTACTGAGGGTAATGTAAATGAAAATTGGTATAGTGTAAAAAAATGGGATGATGCAGGTCAAAAGTATGTTAGTCATTTAGGTGGAAATATTGATGGCTTGAAAGAACAGCCCAAGTTCAAAGTAAAAGATGTTGTAAAAATCAAAGCATATCAAAAAGAGTATATGGCTCAAATCATAGGAATTTTTGCGAATTATGATACTCAGGAAATATTATATGGAGTGAGGATTTTTTCAGATCCTACAATTCCAACAAGTAGTACATCGCTTGATAAAATCGAAGAAGTTGATATAATTGAAAAATTGTCTGAGATACCAGATAATATAAAAAACAATCCAAAATTCGAGAAATAGTATAATAATACATACATTATAATAATTTGTATAAAACCCTGTATTTTACAGGGTTTTTTTTATTAGATATTTTTATTAATTTAATAAAAAAAATATTATGTATAATCCTTGGAAAACCATTAAAACAAAAAATGTTTATGAAAATAATTGGATAAAGGTTGAGGAGAGTGATGTTATTGCTCCGTCTGGTAAAGACGGTATTTATGGGGTGGTTAGACCTAAGAATTATGCGATTGCTATTTTACCTTTGGACGAAGAATATAATACATGGATTGTAGGTCAATACAGATATACAACAAATAGTTACGAATGGGAATTACCTAAAGGTGGCTGTCCTATTGATGAAGAGGGACCAATGGAAGCAGGGAAAAGAGAATTATTAGAGGAAACTGGTATATCTGCAAAAACTTGGCAAAGGGTATTGGTTTCTAACCTTTCAAATTGTTTTACGGATGAGGTTTCATTTTCATATGTGGCAAAGCATTTAAGTTTTGGTGAATCAAATCCAGACGATAGTGAAATATTAGAGGTTATAAAAGTAAAATTTGAAGATTTGGTTAATATGGCATTAAACGGGGAAATAAACTGTGCTCTTTCACAAGCAACAATTTTTGCAGTAAAAATAATGATTGATAAAAAAGAAATATAAAAAATTTTAAATATGAAAATAGTTTACGGAGAAAAATCCTATATGTCTGGAGGAGACAATCATCTTATGGAAGATGGATATGATTATATGTTATTTCGTCAGGATTGGAACGGATCTGAAAAAATTTATTTTAACAAAGGGGATATAGATCATATTTATGAAAAGATAAATGAAGGAACCATATTAATTCATCGTAATTATTCGATATTATACTGTAAGAACGATGAATTGTTTAATGAAATTGAAGATCTTGGATGTTTCAGTATGGTTGTAGATTGAGAAAAATTTATATTGGCGAAATTAATATAATATTTTATTTTTCATCACAATCATTTTCTTTTGATTTTTTATTTGTAGCTGCATTGAATTGATATCCGAAAATAATCAATACTATATTTTTTATAAGCTCAAACAAATTATCGCTCATTTCTGGGGTAAGAAGTGGCTTTTCTGATATAATCAGCTTATCAGCAACAAAAAGTCCTGTAAGAGTTGTAAGTAAAAGTGAAACGAATCTGGTCAACCATTCTTTATCATCAAATTTATGGATTTTTGTATTCATATATCTGACTAGAAAAACTATGAAAGCAAGGGAAATTATAATTCCTATATGATCAAATATTAATTTGTGATAAGATGGTTCCATTAACAATAAATAGATTTATTTTAATATTTATTTAAAAATATAGATAATATGTCAAATAAAATTACATTAAGCGAATTAAGAAAACTTATAAAACAAGTAATAAATGAAGGTCCATATGATGATATAGATTTCGGTTTTTTAGATCAAGAAGATCAAGAAAAAAATGCTTTGAGGATTCAGGCATCTGAAGAATTTTATAATAAAATGGTTAAGGATTTAGATATTTTGAAAGAAATATATCGTTTGTTCACTTCTTCTAATGGTGAAGAAAATGCATTTTCAAAGTTTAAAGATTCACAATACTATAGCAGGGTTGAACATTATATGGAAGATTTATATAAAAATGTTGAATACAGAAAAAAATTTGGAGATGGGCAGTTATTAAAAATATGTGAATCAACTTTTGAAAAATTCTTTAGTGCTGCTTATGAAGCTGCCAAAAAGAGACACGAAAGAAAACAAAGTGAATTATAAGAAAACCCCTCAAATTGAGGTATTTTTTATTTAAGATCCAGAAACCCAAAAATCTATTTTAGATACTTTTTCACCTGTTGTTTTTTCAAACCATCTTTTTACTACTTCTTTAATATCTTTATCGCTCATGGTAAAATTCATTTTGACAAGTCTAAAAAGAGTGTCATCAGCATATAAATAATTATTTTCCTTTTTTATACCCAGAACTTCAGATTCTACTTCGAGGTCAAAAACAAATTCGTCATTCTTATCGAAGTATTGTATTCCGTAAACTTTTTTACCCAATTTATCAACTGCATATGATTTGGATTTTAGTTCACCCAAGTCAAAATCTAAGAAATCATAAACAAGATCTTCATCACTTTGTATTTCTAATTCTCCAGAAGAAATTCTATCTAAAACACTCTTTTCGTGAGGTTGCAGACTCTTTTCTCCATATTTTGCTACCTTATCTAATATATCATCAAGTAAATCATCTTGATAACCTTCGTTTATGGATTTTTGTTTTTTTAATCTCTCTGTTTTCTTTTTAGATTCTTCTTTTTTACTTTCTGCATATTCCAAAGCTCTTTTCAATCTACTTTTAGTTTCCGGATCTTTTGCGTTTTCAAAAGCAGCTCTTACTCTTTGGTGAATAAGATTTATTATTTGAGATTGTCTTTTGTGTGATTTGGACTTAAAACTAGGTTTATTAAGTGTATCGGCTATATCTTCTTTTGTTCTAAATTTTATTGAAACTGTATCATTAGGATTTTCATCTGTATATAATCTTCTACCAGAACCTTTTGGTTTTTTGCCTGTACCTACTTCAGGATCAGATTCATTTAATTCAAATGATTCTTTAATAATTTGTCGTATATATTCTCTTAAATTTGACTCCATAGTAATAAATATTAAATAAAATTAAACTATTTATTTCTGTATGAATTTACGTTTAGAAATAAGAGAGATAATAAAATCCATTTTAAATGAGGGAAAAAACCCATTTGAAGTAATGGATTATTATTTAAAAAATGAACCTGCTCTTATAAAAAAACTTACCACAAAAGACAATGCTTTATTAAAGAGATTAGCTTATTTGGATATTGAATACAATCCGGAAAAATTAGAAGTTGGTAAAATATTTCCTTGGATATTAAACTTATGGAAAAAGGGCGATCCTGTTATTTTAAATTTAATATCTGGTACTCCAGATGCCAATTTACTTAACAAGTTTAAATCCTCTCAGGAATTATTTAATAAAGGTTCTTTTAAAAAATCTATAGGTGTTACTGATATTCAAAAATTCAAGAATGTAAATGATTTTATAGAAAAGGTAAGTGCAGCATTTATTGAACCTACTGAACTACCGGCTTTTGCAAATTTTAATGCTGATGAGATTAATAAAGATATTAAGGAAGGTATAATTGCAAGAACTAATTTATCTAATGACAATTTCTTTATCATAACTCCATTAAAGAAAAAAGGAGCTTGTAAATATGGAAATGTTCATAATAAAGAAAATCAATGGTGTACTTCTAAGGTTGAAAACAACGCTTTTGATTCTTACAAAGATGGTATTCTTTATATTTTTATGGATAAAAAAGATAATCTTAAATCTAAGTATCAGTTATTTTACAAAGAGGGAAGATTTCAATTCATGGATGAATTTAACAGACCTTTTAATTATGAAGGGTTTTTTGATGAAAACATAGATGTTTTTCAAAAGTTGTTTCCAAGCGTAGTAAAAAATTTAGAAAACAAAGAAGAAGGAGATCCAAAACTATTTAGTCAAATTATTAATTATTTTCCAAGATATTATAAAGAAATTTATTTTACGAATATAGAGAAATTTTCAAAAGGATTATTAGCAGATTTAATTCAAATAAATCAAGGTAAAATAAATCCTGAAGAATTCTTCTCAAGTGAAAAAGTTGAGGAAATAGCGGGATTTGAATATGATGATTTTACAGTATACAAAGATAGAATTGTTTTTGATTGTAGTTTAGATTCTATTAATGATGTATTACCAAATTATTTTTGGGCTTATAAAAATGGATATCAGTACTATGAATTTAATTCGGAAGAATTTGATTATATGTACAATTACATAAAAGAAGAAGATAAACCCAAATGGATAAGTGTCATAAAAATTTTTGATAAAGATTTTAAAGATGATGAATTCAACGATGATGGGACACTATATAGATCAATTACTGACGGGGTTACTGAAAAATACTTTGATAAACTTTTATACAATTTTTCTGGAGCATATGAAGAGGCAGTAAATAACGCACAATCAACATGGATTGATGGGGTTATGGATAAATGTCCTTTTGGAATTAGAAATGATTCGATAACTTTTGAATATAAAAAAGTAGCAGAATATTGTTTGCAAAGTAGCTATCTAAATCCAGAAAAATTTTTTGATATTATAGAGCGATGGATGGACAAAGAAGGAATAACTGATGATAATTATTATGATTATTTTAATAATCAAATAGATTATAGTGAGGCAGAAAAAGCACTATCAGATGGTATAGATGAAATTATTGAAAATATAAAAGACGATGAAGAGCTTCAAG
The DNA here is from genome assembly GCA_021300395.1 of Fluviicola sp. Taxonomy (GTDB): domain Bacteria; phylum Bacteroidota; class Bacteroidia; order Flavobacteriales_D; family Crocinitomicaceae; genus CAIUKX01. The sequence continues at coordinate 5,634 of JAJTEO010000009.1, forward strand.
GAAGTTTAATAAACAAGGAAAAATTGGATAAGTTTATTAAAGATCTTAAATTTATAAAAGGATACAATGAATATTATTTAGATACAGAATTTGCTAGGATTAAAATTAAAAAAATAGATTTAGAAAATGACAGAATATTTATTCAATATTTTGAATTAAAAAATGATAAAAAACATGAAGGTTGGATAGGTATAGATGATTTACCTAGATATTCTACAACTCCAATGTTATTTGAAATTAAAAAAATAAGAGAAATTATAAGAGAATTATTAAATAAATAATTATTTTTTTGACGAGAAAAAAATATCTTTAGCAACAAAAAATCCTTTCTTTTTTTCAAGGTATGTAACTTGCCTTCCTTTGTCAAAGTCAAAATGCCATACGTTTTCTTCATCTTTTAAATATATAACATCAAAATAATTATGAACTTTTTCATAATCGGTTTCTATTTGGTATGTTGTATGGACTTCGTAGCATTTATTGTTCTCTAAAAAAAATATGATATTGTTCAGCTTTACACCATCAACAGTATGAATATAATCTGGAAGATCATCCATTATCTCTATGTTCTTATTTAATTTGACTGAACTTATTATCTCATCATGTGATTTTCCAAAATATTTATAGCCTTGAGATATTGATAAATAGGGGATTATGATAAAAAGAATAATAAATATTTTTTTCATTTCTTAATTTATTTAGGAGACTAAATTAATAAAAAAATGATAATAAAAAAACATATAATATTTATTTAAAAGTTAAATAAATGAATAAAATAGAATTAGAATATAAATTAAGAAATCAGATTAGGTCTATTTTAAGAGAATCTGTATCAGAAAATAGAGAAATTGCTTTAGGTCATGAAGAAATTGATGCTTTAGAAAAAACTCTAAAACCAGATGAGTATGTTTGGTTAGATGACAGAACCGGTAATTTAACTGGTGAAAAAGTAACAAAAAAAGAATATCTAAAAAGGATGTTGAGACGTGCAGTAGATGATAAAAAGTGGGACAAAGTCCAATCTGCTATTTTATTTTTAGATACTCAAATTTAAGAAAAAAATTTTTTTTAACAAATTGCGGTTTTTAAAAATTGGTTCATATTTATGTCCAATTATGTTGAAAAGACCTAGCCGACACACGAAGATTTATAAACCAAAAAAAGAAGAATCCCTTCCTAAAAGAAGGGATTTTTTTTTGTCAAATTGTAACCTTTAAAAAAAATAAATTATATGAAAAACAAATGTGGTTGGAATATGAACTTCTTAAAAATCCAGATTGGAATGGTGTTTTTTGTATTTCTACTTCTTATAGAGAAGAAAAAAATCCAATTCCCGGAAGACATGAATTGATTTTCCCAATGTTTGAATTTGAATCTAAGGGTGATATGAAAGTTCTTTTAAAATTAGAGAGTGAATTATTAGCACATTTAGGATTTGATTCTCCAATAGAAGTTAATTATGAAGATGTTTGCGAGGAATATGGTGGAGTAAAAATTTTAGAAAATGAGCATGAAACAAAAATGTGGGAAGAAAAAGGATCTGTAATTTCACTTCAAAATTTCCCTTTAAGAACAAATCCTTTCTGGAACATGAAACATAATTCAGAGGGTATTTTCAATAAAGTCGATGTTATATTATACGGTCAAGAGACAATAGGATCTGCAGAGAGAAGTTGTGATGTAGAAAAAATGAGAGAGATGTTTTATACCATTGAAAATGGTGGTTATTGCAATAAACTTTTTGAATTATTCGGTAAAGAGAGAGTAGAAAATGAATTAGAAGAGTTCTTAAATTTATATTTCTTTCCGAGATTTGGTGCTGGAATTGGTATGACTAGATTGGCAAGAGCATATCAATTAATGAAGGAAGAGAAATTAGTTATGGCATAATAAATAATCCCCCCCAAGAAATTGGGGGGTTTTTTTATCTATTTATTTGTATGAATTTATTGCGTAAAAAAATTAAGGAGATTATTCAGGAAATTTATTTGAATGAATTTACTGACGATGAATATGCAACTATAAAATCCCAATATTCTGATAAAAGAATAATTTTAAGTCATGAAAATGAAATTGACTTTTATCCAAGAGATGAACATCAAAGAATAACTTATAAACCCAAAGGTTTGTGGTATGGATTCGGAACTTCTTGGCTAGAGTGGGTCAGATCCGAAATGCCAGACTGGGAAAAAGATTATAAAAGTATTTTCTTATTGGAAATTAATGAAAGTTCGGTTTTAAAATTAAGCAGTAAGGAAGAATTGATAGAATTTACTAAAAACTATTCTCCTTCACACAATTCAATAGGACCATCTTCAACATCTTATTCTGAAAGAAATTTGATTGATTGGTCAATGGTTGCAAATAAATATGCTGGCATAGAAATAAATCCTTATATCTATTCAGCAAGGATGGATGAATTTACAAATTGGTATTATCCATGGGACGTTGCTTCAGGATGTATTTGGAGAAAAAGTGGTATAAAATCAATTAATAAAATTGATTTATAATTTATTTTTCAATAACAAATCTTGATTGAAGAGTTTTTTCATCACCCAATATTACTAATTGATATAATCCATTACTTAATTTATTGAGGTCAAAAACTAAATAATTTATATCTTTCAATAAATTTAAATTTTGACTAAACACCTCTCTTTGATTAGTATCATAAATTTTTAACAAATAATTTTCTTCTTTTTCACTAAAAATATTTATTTGAACTAGACCGGTAGAAGGATTGGGAAATAATTCCAAATGTTCTTTTGGGGTACTTTTTATTTCTCTGCAACTAAAATTTATAGGTAATGCTTTATTGAAACTTTGACCACAATCGTTTTTACTTTTTACTCTAATTCCATTTGTAGAATTTGAACCGAAATTTACATTTACATTTGTAAATGGAGTTGTCAATTTATTTGTGGTGGATGTAATTCCACCAGCAGTTATAGTTGATCCGAAAGGAGCTATCCACTCGTAATTAATTGCATTATAAACTGGTAGAATTGAATATTGAACATTTTGTTGACCGGCACATGGATTTGCATTTCCTGTAATTACTCCGGGTAATTGAGGTATTGATTTTATTAATTGAATTCGATTGCTACTAGATCCACATACATTACTTCCGTTTACTTGCAATGTAACATCAGTAAAATTATTATCAAAATTGATATAGACGGAATCTGTTCCTTGTCCAAATGCAATAATTCCTCCATTACCTATAAAACTCCAATTATACTGAACTCCTCCAACTTCATTTACGCTATAAATCTCAGCAGAATTACAAACTCCATAAAAATTGCCTTTAATTTTACTCGGAGTAGATGGTGCAGTTTTTACCCAAACAAAAAGGGATTCAGCAGGAGAAGTTCCACAAGAGTTATTTGCTGTAACTACCAAATGTCCATTGGTAGTTCCAGCATTTACGCTAATTGAATTTGTATTTGAATTTCCGACCCAACCACTAGGTAAAATCCAAGTATAAGAAGTTGCTCCGGGAACAGCAGTACAAGTATATGTAGCTGTATTACTAATATTTAAACAAATAGTTCTCGGTCCTAATATTGTATCTGGTTTAGTTGGACATGGTAAACAAGGCGACAAACAACTTGATGTGTTAATGTTGTTTAACATTAAATTTGTTGGTTGTGGACCGAATCCGTTATTAAAATTAATTCCAACACTACTTAACAAATGACAATAAGACATTATTGTTCCACCATTGCTTGGTATTGGTCCCACTAAACACGAACCACTAGAATAACCAGCTGTTGGACCACATCCATCTATTGCGGTGTTATTACCATTCCAAACACAATCATGTGTGTGTCTTGAACCTAATAGATGACCTTGTTCATGACTTAAAACATTTACTGTCCAAGAATAAGTTGGAACCACTTGATAAGTTGTATTGATATCGGAATATGCCATTTTGTATCTCGATTGAGATGAGCATAAGCCATCGACGTAAGCAATTCCTCCACTACCTGTATATCCAACTAAATGTGCAAGATCACCATTGAAAGAAGTTCTATAGTTTCCAAATTGATTTAAGAAGTCACCAGTACTTGGTCCTGTATAAGGATCTGTTGTTGTCCAAACGAAAATAGTTGATAAATTAATATTTATTCCATCGTTTGCATACAGTGTTGCAACTTGGTTAAAAGCTCCTTGAATATATGTGTTTACGTTTGCAACATTTCCTTTATTTAAAAAAATATCATAATCAACCTCATAATAAAAATCTACACAATTTATTGAAGTCGTATTTATTGGATATTTAGATATTTGATTATTTGAAATTTTTCCGGGAACATTCAAATAATCACAATTATAATTTGGGATGTCGACTAAATTTACATCTCCATACATAAGAATAATAATTTCCATTCACTATGCCACGATAGTGAACAATAGTATCTTTAATTTCAAAACAAGAGTTTTTATCTGTACTTAAATAAAAATCATCAGATAAAATATCTGTTTTATATAATAATAATTCAATACAATAATTTTCTACTACAGGTATTTTTAATCTCAGTAAATCAGGTTGAGATTCTATTATTTGATTTTTTACAGAGTTGTCAATGCTTAATAATGTATAATCTCCAAGTTCATTGAAAATGTTTTCTGGCTCTCTTTCCCTAGACAATTGAAAGGGTTCAAAAGTTTGAAAATAATTATTTGCATCTACCAGAGTATTAATTTTCTTTGACACTTGTCCAATCTGTTCTCTATCTTTAGAATATGAATCTATTGGTAAAAAGACAATAAATATCCATGCAATTAAATTGCTAAGAAGACTAAAATTTTTCATTATTAAAAATATTAAATTATTAAATACAAATATACAAATACAAATTCAAACAAAGAACAAATGAAGTTCTAAGTTACGACACATATATAATGAAAAATACCCTAAAAAAAATTATAACGATTCTTCTCCAGAACCAGAGTTGTTCTCGTTTTTGTTTTTAGAAGTCAGATATTTGTCGACAGATGCAATTCCGAATGCACCTAGTGTAATCCACAAAAATCCGTCATAAATAAATTCATTAATGTGTAATTGTTGTCCCATTGCTCCTGTAACTATGTCTACAACGAAGCAAACAACCATCATGATGAAAGAACTAAATCCAACAACTGATTTTTCATTAATATCGTTGTCATCCATAAACATTTTCTTGAAGAAGTTTTCTACTTTCTTCTGATTTTCTTTAGTAGTCATTGTGTTTTGTTTTGTTTTGTTTTGTTTAAATAAATATAGAGAAATAATTAAAAAAAAATATGTAAATTAAGCAGAGTAGCCAAATTCCATAATACTATCTCCGTTACCGTAAATGTTTTTTGCTTTTACTTTTTTAGACAATATTTTAAAATTATTACCTAAATGTGCTTTTCCGTGATCGACAGCATATTGCCTTACAGTTGTAACCCAGTCTCCATCATTTATTACAGATAGTTTTTCATCTTGTTTTGGAGTTTCCTTGAGTCTTTTTAATTCATCATAAATGAAATCATAATATTGGGAAGAATTTTGCCAATTACCTACACCATTGGGTAACTTTCCATATTTAAGTATAAAAGCTTTATGTTTTTCTAATTCATCTATTTTTTCCGATATTGTCAAAATTCTTGGAATAGATCTATAAATAGTAACAGTAGCATTGGGTTTATCTTTCAAAGATTGAATTATGCTTACTGCCAATTGATCGTTTGGATCTCCTGTACCAAAATATCTTGCTGCATTCGAAGTGTAAATATCTTCACCAAAAGAGTTGGTCATATTATAAATTGGACTGGAGTATGAATCGCTGGCATGTGGTGCCTGATGTTCTCCTCTATAATCAAAAGGTCCAAGATTACTATAAACTTCTTTTATAGTAGAACGTATTAAATTTATTAATTTAATTTTAGACATCTCAAATAAATAGTGTCTTAAATATTAAATCAATATGTGCTCAAGTTAAATTCCTGAGAATAATTTCCGGATGTTGATAGTATTATACAACGATAATTTCGGTATGGAAACAAGGAATTATAATCAACATAAGTTGTAATTGGGGTATTAAAAAACATGGGGGTAACAATTTTCCACCATCTTCCATTTATAAATTCTGTTCCAAAACTATTATCTTGAACCAATAAATAATAACCATTGTTTTGTGGACAAAAAAGATAAAAATTAACCCTTACAATAGCTGGTGAATAAAATTTATTAATAGTATAGTTATTGTAATCTACTCTTTCGTTGCAATAATAATCATCATCTATGTAACATGAATTTACAAACACAGATAAGAATAATAATATACCAAATAATCTTTTCATTTTTTTACTAAATATAACTATAAAAATAAAAAAATCATCTAATAGTATCTCCTTCTTGCCAGTAACTGGAAAGCCAAGTTGGAATTTTCACATAAACATATCTTTTCTTTTCATAGTTATACATAGAGACATTAGAGAAATTTTTATCACCTTCATTAATGGATATGATTACATATTCTCTGTATTCATCTACCCTGAATTCATCTAAAAGTTTATTTGATGTTTTTAACCCTTTAGTATCTCTACAACTAAAAGAAATCAATAAAAAAATAAAAAAACTTATTAATATTTTGTATTTCATTTTGAATAGATTTGATAGAATTTAGGACAATAATTTGTTTAAGTAAGTATGATTATGTGATTGATTTACAAATAAATAGTTTAATATTATAATTATTTCCAAAATAAAATGATATTTATAGGTGTCAAATTTGGGTGAACAATAGTTTATTGTAGGCGAATAGTTTATTATCTTTGACTAAACTTTAAAAAAAAGACCATGAAAAACAAATTAATTCTTTTCGGCTTAATTACTATGATTTATAGTTGTGGGCCAGATTATAAACTCGAAGTTGAAAATTTAAAAAACGAACAAGACAGTTTATTATCTATTCAAATGCAAAAGGATTCTCTTATGAATTCTTATATAAATGATTTTAATGAAATACAATTAAGTATAGAATCTTTAGCTCAACAAGAAAAATTACTGGTTGAACAATCTAAAAGCAATGAACTTAAGCTAGATGCAAAAACTAAAATATTAAACAACATTGAATCATTTAGAAAGATTATTGATCAGAATAAGAATAAAATTTCATCACTTCAACGAAAAATTAAGAATTATAGTTTAAAAATTGATGAGCTAGATAAGATGATAGCAAATTTAAATTTACAACTATTAGAGAGAGATTCTAGCATAGCTTTATTATCTGAAAACATAAATAAATTAAACTCAAAAATTGCTAGTGTTGAATTAGAACTCACAAATTCAAAGAATGATAATGAGCAAAAGAAGCAAGAAATAGCTGACAAGACAATAAAATTACACACTGCTTATTATACAGTTGGTACTTACAGGGAATTAAAAGACAAGAAGGTATTATCTAAAGAAGGTGGTATTCTAGGTTTAGGTTCCAGCAAATCTTTCACTAGTGATTTGAATAATGAATCATTTACAAAAATTGATTATACCTCTACTAAATTAATAGATATTATTTCTAAGAAAATAGAGATAATTAGTATACACCCATCTGATTCCTACAAAATAATAAACAATGGCAAACAAATAATGGCTATTGAAATATTGGATCCGGAAAGATTTTGGCAAGCATCTAAATATTTAGTGGTTGTCAAAAGTTAAAATAAAAAAAATTTTTTTTATCCCCCCTACACAAAATAGGGGGATTTTTTTTTGATATTTATTTCCGTGAACGAATTTTTAAGAACAAAAATCAGAGATATAGTTTATAATGATTACAATCATTTGATAATTGATTCTGCCAGATATCTAGAGTTCGAGGATTTAATTATAAAAGAATTATATCACAACCATTATTTAGAGGAAGGTTTTTCAATTGAAACAATTGTAAGGTCAATCTCTAATAATATAAAAAAATATTAAATTCAAATTATTTGGTTTTTATTGATAATCAATATTTTATGTAAAACTTTGATTTTCTGTAAAAAAACAATAATTTTGGGTTCATATTTATAATCAATTTACAATCAAATTAAAAACATTTAAGATGAAAAAACTTATTTTATTATTATTTGCATTTTGTCTATATCAAACTGCAAATGCTCAAACAGAAACCCTTGTATTAAAGAAATTTGACAAATGGTCATTTGGTTTTAACATAGGTGCAACAAACCCTAATTCTGACGCAACAGACAAAAAAACTTCTTTTAATGTTTTGAGTCCGAAATTTGCCTATGGATTTACACTCAGCAAACAGATTTCTCATTTCAGTGGATTTGAAATTAATTACACTACTGGGAAAATGGGAGTTGACTATTCTCCATATACATTCGAGTCTAAATTTCAACAGATTGACGGGAGATTTAGATTAAACTTTACAAATGGTCAAATATTAGCTAACTACAAAAAAACTCAGATATACGGATTTGTAGGTGTAGGTATGATCAACTATCAAACCTCATTGTTTAATGATTCCTCTGTAACAGAGTTAAAATCTGACTGGGTACACGTTATTCCATTTGGTTTCGGTTTTAAGAAAAGGATGGGACAAAAATCATCTTTGAATCTTGAATTCGCATATAATGGGATGAATACAGACATTTTAGATGGAAATAAAGTTGCTGGTAGTGAAAAAGACGGATACACAAATGTTAAGTTGGGATATCAATATACTTTTGGAAAGAAAAAGAAACCACTTGAGTGGGATGAGCCATTATCATATTTTAAACCACTTGCTGAACACAGTGTTGATACTTTAGTTATCATAAAAAAAGAAACTGTAGTTGTTGGTGATACATCTGGAAAACAACCGATAAATTCTTTGACTATTTTTTACGACACTGGTGATCATTTGATAAATGGAATATATTCTCAGGACCTTAATAAGATTTTAAGTCAGCTAAAACAAAACAAAGATGGCTGGATAGAAATTCTTGCTTTCTGTGATTCCACTGGCTCTGAAAAGACCAACAACAAACTAGTAGTGCAGAGATCAAGAATTATAAAAGATTATTTTATAAATAACGACATTGATGATGATAGAATCAAGGTATATAATTATGGAATGGAGTTTGCAAAAGATCCCATACTGTCAAAAGATAGAAAGGTTATCATTAGATATTGGAAAAGCCTAGGAGAAAAAACCAACAGCAGTTGGTACAGAAAATAAAAATTGATTGTTATTGATTATTTGATTTAAATTGGTTCGAATAAAGGGTGGAATTCCACCCTTTATTTTTTTATATATTTTATTATTTTTTTTAAATGTTTTTATTAAATGAAATTATAAATACCAATAAAAGTGAATTAAAAATATCTGAAATACTTTGTCTTTATGACATCGATCATAATTGTGAATTCAAGAAAGGAGATTTAGTCTATTTTGATGATTATGAATTATTGGATTTATATAAATTTTTTCAAACCTTGAAATATGAAGGTAATAATTATCTTGATTTTATCAATTTTGGTGCATTATTTAACTTATCCAAATCCATGTTTGATTACATAAATTGTATCGGTGAAATAAAAAAAATTTCTTTTAATAAGTTAAAATACACAAAAGGGAAACAATTGAAAAAAAAATATACTGTTGAAATAAATTATCCAGATGGTAAAGTTCTAAAGTTCAACAATATAAAATATCTTAAAATCTTTCCAAATCTGTAATTGATTTAGTAAATTTGAACTGTTGCCTGTTTATTTGTTTTTGAAAAGGACCGGGAGTTAATGCTTTCTCCCGGTTTTTTTGTAACTTTATTTCAACTATTTACGTTTAAAGTTATGATAAAAGTTCTAAAAAAAATCTACCGTTATCTTGAATTCATTGAGAATGAAAGAATTAAAGCTATGATCTATTCTGGTCGTGGCTGGGGTTGATAAAAAGAAAATATGCACAATTTTAACGATTTCGATCAAATAATCAACAAGGTTGATTTATTTGTTCTTGAGCCTTCATTTTCTCAAGAAAAATCAAGAAGACTTAATAAACTACCAAGTGATTATATTGATGATAGGGACATTTTAAGATTATGTTCTTATCTCATAGCTTTTAGCCAAAATTCAAATTCTGAATTAGTTGATAAACTCATCAAGTCCGGAAACATTGATAAGGTTTTTCAGAACTTTGAGATCGATGAAGTTATCAAAATGAATCCTTGTGATATTGTTGAACAGCAATGGGATTTGATTAAAGTTATGAGACAACAGGGTAAAATTTTTCACATTATCATGTTGGCTAGAAAAATTAAAAAAATAGGTAATTTATCAGATATTTTTAACAATAACAGAATACCAAAAAGAATAGAATCAAAATCTGACATTGAAGAATTCTGGAAAGGATTTAATGAATTACAGAATATATTAAAAGATAATAAAATTCCTTTTTTTCAATCAACTACCTCATTACTTCATTTTTTATTAGAGAGTGGATATGATTGTGTAAAGCCAGATCTTGTTGTAATGAAGGTTGGTAAAAAATTAGGAATTGTTGAGAGCGTAGAATCAGATGAAAATTTGAGGACAGTTGTAAGAACAATACAAGAATATTCTCTTGATCGTGGATTACGTCCCTCAGTAGTTGATTTTTATTTTTTAATTGATGAAGGTCAAAAATGGGCTAAGAATTTCGTCAGAAATGAGTTTTATAAGTAATATTTAATTTTTTATTTTAATTGCTATAGAATTTAATCTTTCTCCTTTTATGTTTACATAACCCTTTTGACCTAAATTATAGTTTAATTCATTATATTTATCATCGTTCATCAATTGATGTTCGTAAATAATTATTTCAGGATGTAAATGATCATATTTAATTATTTCATTAACAATATCAAAATCAAGACCCTCTAAATCTAAGTGAAACCACCTTGGTTTATAATTTTCCAGTATTGAAAATACGCTTTCTGAATCTATTTTTTGTTCAATAAAATTATCAAAAGACATAGCTGAGTTTTTGGCCTGATCTAATAAAGTTGTGCTGCAATATCCTCCACAATTTTGCTCTGCAAAAAAACTAATTTGACCACCGTTTGTCGTTAAAGCTTTATTTACTATTTTAACATTTTTTTTATTTATATAAAATGAATTCAATTCTTTAAAAGCATAATCTAAAGGTTCGAATAAAATAGCATTTAATTTATTATTTAAAATCATATCAACCCATTCTCCACTTGTTCCATCATGAGCTCCAGCAACTACACCTAATGCGTTGTTGTTTATATGTGACCAAATATCAAAATAATTTTGTACTGTATCACCATCAACAAAATTATCCACATCTCTTTTTAAGAGAATATTTTCATTTTTATCTGTTATTACAACATAGCATTCCTCTAGAAAACTATGACTTTGTGCCCACATATTAGCTATCATTTCTACTTCCCAAGTAATTTTATTGCTTATTCTATTTATAGCTTTAACTTTTATTGGATAAATATCTATACCATAACTATCTTTTGTTTCTATTCTAACACCTCCGGTCAAAATTGAATAGTAATTTATTAGTTTCATATTTATTATTTAAATATATATTATTAGTAAGTCATTTTGCATTACTCAGTATTGCAAATCGTCTGTATCAATAGTGCAATTTGCAACACTGACACTTTCATTTTGTATTTGAACATTTGGTAACTGACTATATTCAAAAAAGGTATAATTTACTTCTCTTTTGCTTATTTTTTCTTTTTTACAATATCCCTTCTCAATCAATTCATTTATAGCAGTTCTTAATCTTCTTTCTCCGAATTTTATCTCAATTGAGAATTTGCTAAGGTAGAACTTCCAGTAATCTGGTTTTTTTAATACTTGAACCATTACATAAATTGAATCTGCTGACAGATCAGAATTTAGGAGGCTATTGCTTATTAAAGTAAAATTATCAGCGTTTTTTCCTTTTTTCGTTCTAAAGATCCTTTTCATTCATCTAATATAATAAAAAAATAACTTCTTTAAAAACTTCTTTTTAATTCTATATTTATATTAAATGAAAAGAAAAATTTTAGAAGCCGTTATATCAAGTGCTAAATCAAAGCCCTTTTTGGAAGAATTGAGATTTTTTTTTGAGGACAATGATAAAATTAGTTTTAATCAACTAGCTTCAATGGCAGCAAAATATGGTATTGAAGTGGTGAATTATGATACATTTTATGATGAGTTACCGGAATTGTGGAAAAAAGGTCAAATACCACATAAAGGTATAGAGATATTCGGACTAGCTAATCCAGTAACAAAGAGACCTAGATTGGTTGTTACAATTGACTCAATTAATAAAAAAAAATATAGTTTTATTTCAATAGTTGTAAGTCATGAATTTGTTCATGCTGGTCAAATGGATAGATTAAAACCGGGATTTATATATATTCCACCCAAAACAGTTTATGATTTAAATGTTTACTATTCTGACAAACAAGAAATAATGGCATGGTCTAAAACAATAGTTGATGATTTGATTCAAACCTTCAAACCACAAACTTTTGAGGAGGCTATGGAAAAATTACCTAAAGGACATTATTATAAAAAAATAAAAGAAGTTTTTAAGGATGATCCAAAGGTATGGAACAAATATTTAAAGAACATTTATAATTATTTAAGAATGGAATTCGAACCAGTAGAAGAAAAATCTGATTTAAGTGAATTAAGAAAAAAAATCAGAGAAATCCTTTCAGAGGATGAAAAAATGAAAATTAACTATGCTTATTTTCAACAATTACTTGACAAGAGTAGGACTGATTTAAAAAATAGAAATTATTTACAAGGAATTTTAAATTCAATACGTAAAGCTGGTGGTATGGGAACCAAAAGACAATATGCAGTATTGAAAAGGTTTGAAACTGGTGATACAACTCCTTATTCATCTAAAAATTAAAAATTATGTACCACTCAATGTCAGGACAAGATAAATGGGTTCTTGAAACTTTAAATTTCAAGACTAATGGTTTTTTTGTTGATTTGGGTGCTCTTGGAGGAATTGTCAATAGTAATACTTATACCATGGAAAGTGAATATGGGTGGAGCGGTATCTGCGTAGATAATAGTTTAGATCATTGGAATAGTCTTGTAACTGGTAGAACAAGCAATAATTTTTATACTACAATCTATAATTATCATGGTCAATGTTTGATAGATGAAAACGGAAAAATTATTACCGATGAATTTGCTACAGGCACTACGGTAGATTGTGTAACTTTTGATGATATTATGACTCAAGATGGTTATGCTGGTTTGATTGATTATTTATCCGTAAATGTTGGTGGAAGAGAAGAAGAAGTAATTCTCTCAATTGACTTAAATAAATACGAATTTCAATTGATATCTGTACAAATAAATAAACACAAAACACCTCATAAATCCGTAGATGATACATTTTTATATCTATGGAATAATGGATATGAACGAATGGTCGTAGGGGCATTAGGACAAGATTCTACCAGAGATTGCTATTGCAACCCATATGAAGACTGGTACTTTAATAAAAAATATATTACAATTTAAAAATATGAAAAGTTTAAACAATACAATCAGAAAAATAATTAAGGAAACTATAGATACTGCAGGTAATTTTGAAACTAAAATTACTAAAGGTGTTTATATCCGTGGTTTAGAGAAATTTTTTGATATTGAAAAGAGTGATCTGGATTATGATTGCGACTTTTCAATACTTTGGAGTTTGGATATTGAATCTAGGTCTTGGGGTTTAAAATCAATTATACCAAATGTTTCAAGTATAAGAGGTACTATTAAATGGAGAGTAATAAAAGATCTTTTAGAGAAAGAAGTTTACGATTTTATTAAAAGTAAAAGCAATTATGAGGATGAAGATTATTTGGAGGGTGAAATGGAATTTAACTCACTAAATAAATTCGAAGGAAAAGAATGGATAATTTTAGATGAAGATTTTAAAATTAAAGATAGTGGTGAGCTTTTTCCTTCAGAAATAGATATAGATTTCTATAAAATGGAAATAACCATCTCTTGATTATAATTGTAAATTAATTAAATTTATTTTATGTTATTAATCAGTTTTGCTATAATAAGCCCACTTATTTGTTTGTTGTTATTATTTTGGCACAAAACCAATTTTTTTACCACTTATGGTAAACTTTTTGGTTTAACAAAATTTTTAAAAATTGATTTATACGAGGAAAAGAAATTAAGAAATTTGGATTTAACATATCCTCTTTTTTTGGCTACTAGTTATACTGGTTTTTTTATAAGATTGATTTCTTGCGTAGTGTGTTTAACAACTTGGTTGTCTATAATATTTAGTTTTATTTTTTATTTAATATTTTTAGATATATACATTTTACTACTTATACCACTAAACACTTTACTTGGTTTAGTATTTTATTTAAAAATTAAAAAATTGATATAGTATGGTCATAGAAAATTGTAACTCATTTAACTATTTGATTCTAGCTATGAGTCCTGAAATTAGACAGATAGACGTAATTAAGGAATTTCAAAATTGTATTAACGAATTTGCTGGAATGTGTGGTTGTGAAGGAGAAGCAAAAACTATAAAAAGAAATGAATGTGAATTAAAGTATCAAGATATAATTCTTAATAACATGTCAGAAATAAAACAAGCATTATTAGATTTTGATAATGAATTTACTTTTAATACGACTTATCCAGAACAAAAACTTTTGGCTTTTATTTCAAAAATAAATTAACTTATTTTATGTTAATATGGTCTCTTTTATTCCAATAAGAAGCAGGACCATAATAAGTGCAAATTTCTTCTCCGGGTAAAATCTTTCTTTTAGCTTTATATTTAAAGGTTCCTCTATTTTCATCTGTTTCCCAATAAGCATTAGAATCTTCCGAGTGATTGTAAATGCATCCACAACCAAAAGGAATTACTTGTTCTTTCCAATCTATTGATGCTGGGAATAAAAATCTATAATCATTCAATAATTCTTTATTACAATCCTTCTTTTCTTCTCCTCTTTGAAATAGAGTGAAATAAGGAGTTTCCTCTATTAATTCATCTTTTTCAATTGTTTCTGATGCAAAAACGCCCCAACCATGAATGGGTGATCTATCGATATAGATTTTAGTCGGTAATTTTATCATTTTTATAAAAAACACATATTTATAATAAAAATACAGTAAAATTTAATGTATTCAAAAAATCAAATAAAAAAATTAATTAAGGAACAAGTCAAATTCATATTTGAAAATGATTTGCTTTTGGAGGCTGATTATAAAAGAAAAATATTAAGTAAATTTACAATACCAGAATCTACAGCTGAATATGTATCCGAAAGATTAGGTAAATTATCATTATGGTTTTTAAATGCTTTAGAAAAAGAAGTATTTGACTCTAAGGAGGATTTTATAAAATATATAAATGAAAGACCTTTTTGGATTAGATCTAATTATGATAATACTATAATAAAAATTTTAGATTGGCTTAGACACCCTTTAATTGCTGGTACGGTTGATTTGAAGAATTTGACATTACAACAAGCTATAGAAAATTCAGAAAAATTTCATGATGAATTAAAGACTTTAGGTGGTGAAATAGATTATAAAGAAGAGAATAAAAAATTAGTTCAGTATGATAATAAGTTTTATTGGGCTGAAATACCCGGAAATTATTCTGATGAAGAATGCAAAAGAATGGGTCACTGCGGAAGAACATCAAGAGGAGATATGTTATTTTCTTTAAGATCTGACATACCTTATGGAAAAGGACACACATTAAATGATTCACATTTGACTGTTGCGTATAATTCAACAGATGGAATAATTTATCAAAGTAAGGGAAAGAAAAATGCTAAACCATCTCAAAAATATTTTCCTTATTTTTTCGATTTGATTATGAGGTTGCCAGAATTTAACGGTTTTGGAAGAGAGTATGCAAGTTCTGAAGATATAAATTTTGATGATTTCTCAAATGATCAATTAATAAAATTGTACAACAAATTTCCCAAAGCATTCAGTACCTATAAGTCACAAAAAATTTTATTTGATAGGGGAATAATTAAAGAAATTACAGCTAAGAGTAAAATAATTTTAGATCTTGATGTGGATGATATTGATAGTTATATTCAAACTGGAAGAGATTTAAGGAATGATATAATAAAATTAATACTTCAAGATCCTTATGATTTATATGATCCTTATTATGAACACTCTAATTGGAAGTATTCTATTGATTATGTCGATGAAAAAAATAAAAAAACAATATTAGAATACATTGAAAAGAAATTCCCTAATATAGATATAAGTTCAAATGATATTGAAGAAATAATAAAAGAAAATGAGGATGAGCTTGATGATATAATTAGAGCAATCAATAGAGCCTCTGGAGATTGTGAATCATCAGACTATCAAAATTATTGTTATAAACAATTGAAGAATACTTTAGAATTTTGGGGTAATGTAGAGGAACTAGATGATACTGGTGCTAAAATTGAAGTTGATATTGAACAAATTCTTGATAATGTTGATGCAGAATATGTTTCTGATGCTATGGAAAGATGTGATGATGACAGAGAATGTGCTTTTCACGAATTAGTTTCAAATGGAGATATAGATAAACCTAGATTTTATTTAGATGATAGATATACACCATCTTGTAATAGAGAAGATTTTAATTCTTATCTAGTAGATTCATTAGATTTTGAACTTTCATAAAAAAACCGGATATTACTCCGGTTTTTGCTGAGGTTACCCTTCAGCGTTTCGTCAAGCAGCAGTAGCGATTGCTCTTGACAGGTCCTAAGACAAATTCTTAATTACCACCCATGGTAACACTAAAACCAGATTTAGTCATCGTTTCTTCACCACCTGCTTTATCAACTATTTTTATAGTTTCTTCAAAAGAACCTGAACTTTGTGCTTTTGAATAAGTGGCAGAAACAACACTCCTGCCCTTTTCCAATAGATCTTGCCATACATTAAAAACACTTTCCTTGTATTCTGGACCTGCTTCTGAATCTATAACAGTTCTTGTGTTTGCATGTATGTTTTGAGCTTTTTGTAAAGCTGTTTGAACAACATCTTGAACATCATTACCAAAACCATTCATAGTTGTTGTGTGACCATCTCTCAAATCAACTAATATTTTAATTGCTTTCATTCTTTGCATATCATCACCTGTATCAAACCATATTTTTTTGGTATCCTCTAATATTCCGATAGCAATGTTTAATTCATGTTTCGGTATTGGGGTTCCGGTTGCTGCTGCTTTAGCAACTGTGCAAAATACTATCAATAAAACAAAAACTATAATTGTTATAATTATCAACTTGAAAAGTAAAGGATATTTATTTGAGAAATTCTTTAATAACTTTACTGCTGCACCTATTGTCCAACTTATGAATTGTTTTACTTTTGAAAGTATACTAAATCCAACAGAATAAGCTTGTAATAAAAAAGTGTTAAGATAATTAGCTATCTTATCTACAAAATTTGTTTTTAAATCTGTAAATATGTTTTCACTAATTAATTCAGAATCCAATATTTCATAAAATTCTTTTTCAGTAATTTTGTTTTCACAAAATAAATTTACAGACTTAACAGGAACAAAATTTTCATTATTTAACCTAATTCCAGCTAATTCTTGCATTCTGCGTATTTCTTTCAATAAAACCTTATCCATACTGATAAATATTAATAAATAAATGGTTTTTTACTTATATTTATATTATATAAATTTTGAACAATGGATTTAAGAAAAATTGTTAGACAAATAATTAAAGAAGAGGCTGAATCCCAAGAATTACAAACAGATTTTGGGGATAAAGACAAAGCTAGAAGAGCTCTAATAGCTCTTTCAAAGGGTTTGATACCTGATCAAGAAATAAAAGTACAAGGAAGCTTAAGTCCTGAATATCCTGATGAATCAGGTCATTACAGTGAAGATGGAGAAGTTGAGATTGAATATAGTTTTGAGGGTTCTAAATATTTATTAATATTATCAATAACTGGAGATTACTATTATAAAGAGGGTTTTGGAGGTGATTATTGGCAACCACCTGATGAAGGTGAATGGTCTGACGAAGACATTACATTAAATGATGATGAATTTAGTGTAGGAGATCAAGACGATAACGAATATAATTTCAATGTAGATGAATTGGGGTCAACATTTAAGAGGGATATGGAGAAATTTCTTTTAGGATTTTACGACGCAATGGATTCTTCACTATAGACAATTTACAATCAATTGATTATCAATAAGTTACAATTTTAATAATTGTAACTTTTTTTTTATTTTTTCGTTTAAATTGAAAAAATTGGAATGAAGTTAAATAAAAATTTTATTGGTATAAATTACTTTCAAACTACAGCTATTCAAGAGAAACTTATAGAGATTCTGATGGATAAGAAAATGCTTCAACCTGTTTTAGAGATTGCTAACTGGGATGAGCAAGATATTATTACTAGAGAAAAAAGCTTAAAAGAACTTCATAATAATACAAATCATAAATTTTTTTATATCACCAAAAAAGTTCAAGAACACAGTGAGCTAATAAAATTTGAAAAAGTTAATTTAGGTTGGTTTAGAAATCTAAAAAGCCAAATGTCAACTTATATTCTAAACAGACATGAGTTTTTTAGATTTAAAGTTGTAGAGAAAAAAGAAATCTATATTTTACATTTCTATAAAGATCCACATTTATCGGATGAGGAATTTGATTTCTATAGAAATATGAATTTTCCACTTGCTGAATTCAATGGTTATAAATTTGATACTTTTAAAATTTATATTGATGAAGAAAAGTATCCAGATGGATTTATGCCAGAAAATGAATTGTGGGGTCAAAATCCAATAAATAAACAGAGATTTGTAAAATTACTTTTGTTTGTAGAATTGTCAGAACCTACAATTGAAATTGTAAAAGATAATCAAAAAGTTAAATTAGACGATTCATGGGAAAAATCCATGGATGGTAAAGTAAAGAATGAATCTGGAGTGAATGTAATTTTGGTAAACACTATGTGGAACAAAGTTATTATTAATGATTCTGGATTTTCAGTAAAAGGTCACATCAGAATTCAACCTTATGGACCCGGAAGAACTCTTTATAAACCAATATGGATTGACGAGTTTCAAAAAAGTGGATATATCAGAGGTATTGAAAAACTTAAATAATATGATAAAGCTAGAAGAAGTATTGCAAATTCCTACTTATACAGGTAGCGAGGAATTAATGGTAGAATTTATTAGGGGATTCTGTGTTGAAAATGGTTTTGAACACTATCTTGATAAAAAAAACAACATTTATGTTACTAAAGGAAAAATAAATGAAGATGAGTACTATCCTTGTATAGTTGCTCACACAGATACAGTCCATCGAGATCAAGAAGATCTCATATTGAATGGTGAAAATATTACAATTAAAAATTTGTTGACCTCTGAAGGTAAAACAAAACTTATGGGATGGAATTCATTGAGAGATGTACCAACTGGTATAGGTGGTGATGACAAATGCGGTGTTTATATTTGCCTTAAGATGTTATTGGAACTTGATACAATTAAGGTAGCATTTTTTGTGGAAGAGGAAACTGGTATGCATGGTTCAAAAAATGCCGATAAAGATTTCTTTAAAAATGTTGGATATGCTATTCAATTTGATGCTCCTACAGCAAATTGGTTTTCCCAAACTTTATTGGGAGAAAAACTTTGGACACAAGATTTTTTTGATGTGGTTAAACCAGTTCTTGAAAGTAATTTAATTGATAATATATCAAAAGATCCTTACACCGATGTTTATCAATTGAGAAAGAAGTTTAATATTTGCTGTGCGGTTTTTCCAACAGGATATTACAATCAACACACTGTAAGAGAATACGTAATTCCTGAAGAAACTGAAAACTGTGTAAAAATTGGCTTAGAGGCTGTAAAATCCTTGGGTAATAAAAAATATATATATTCCTAACTATTTTCTTGGACCATAATGATTGTTATGGTTACAATTCCTACTATGTATGTGATTTTTTTTAGGATAATAACTATGCCAGTAATTGCTGTTACTTAATCTCCACTCAATACGTAAATATCTTTTAGGTTTTTTTATAGATGTTTTATTTTCAGCAACACAACCTGAAAAAAAAATTACAAATAAAAAAAATAAAAAAAACTTCATTAAGCAATGTATTGATTCAATTCATATCTACCAGATTCCATTCTATAAATCTGAATATGCAATTTTTTTCTAGATGGTTTACCATCTTTTTCTAAATCAAAACTCGCTTTTTTTGTATCTCCGTAATTTATTCCACCAATGCCAAAAAGAAAAAATTCTCTTTCTTGATCGACGATCTCAAATCCCTTTTTAGTCGTTTTTTCAAGAACACTATCTAGTGCTTGAGCTAAACTTTCAAAATAAATCTCTTCAGATTTAATTTCTTTGAACAATGCTTGACCTTGAGTGGCAGCAGCTTGAGCACCAGATGCTGCAGCAGCTGGATCAGCCAAATTAGGTTTGAAAATATAAGCCTTGAATTTGTCGTTTCTTTTTTGAACTTGCTTAGATTGAGGATCTGTGATTTGATAAGCTAATTGAAAATCTTTTATTTCACCGTCTTTAGGTCCAACTAATTTGCTACCAGCTACAAATTTTTGTATATCTCCGGCAAAAACCGGATTAACTAAAATATTAAAACCACCAACTGGATTTCCATTATAAAACATTATTACATTTTTTGCTTTTGGATTTGATGCCATGGCAAATTTTGCAAGGTTAGTAGTTGCATCATTAAGGTTTTTAGAGATAGCTATTTTATATCCTAATGTTTTAAAATATTTCTGTATTGCTGGAAATGTTTGCGTATCGAACTTCTGTTTAAATGCAGCAGCATCGACTTCTTGTAAAATTCCAGCCAATTCTTGTAATTTTTTCTTAAAATTTTCAGTTAATTTCATTTTCATAATACCTTATGAAAATAAATAGTATAAAAAAAGAGGAATTTCTTCCTCTTTTCTGTTATTCAAACATATTGATTGTCTCCGAAATAGGTATCTAAGAATGTCTGGTATTCCATAATTTTTAGATTGGGATATTTAGATAATTCCCTTTTTGATATGGATGGATTTTCTCCTAAAACCAAACAATCAATTCTTTCATCTAATGTATTAAATATCCTACCACCAAAAGCAAATATATATGGTGTCATTTTGCTTAGTAGAGGATTTTTAATCTTTCCATCAAAATGAATTCTAAGATCCTTTAGACCATCTGTAGAATGAGTTTTTACTTTTTTCTTGGACATTTTAATAGAAATAAACGTCAACATCGAATCCTTTTCCAGTTGAGCTTTGACATCCTTCATCATCCAAAATGCCGTAATCACCGTAACAGATATCCCAAACGAATTGCTGATTAAAAACCTTACCAACAATAATGCTCAATTTTTTTTCATCGAAAACTTCACCGGGATCCAACTCAAAAGATCCTTCAGAATATGCACCCCTGTCTACGGAACCCGTGTATAGATAACCTTTTCCCTTGTTGTCTTTCTTGTTTGGAACAAACTCGTCGTAAAAGCTTTTTTCCAGTCCCTTATATGTAACATTCCTTGTAATCTCCTCAACATAATCTCCATTCTTATATACTGTGACATTTAACACAGAACTGTCAGAGTAGCATGCTTTTTCTTCGTGTAGAACATCATCTTGATCATACCATTTTCCAAAGTGAGTGTCTTCAGCCTCTTCATCATAATCAAAGTTCCAAAGATGATCCGAAAGTTCTGACTGAGCATCTGAATCTTCATCAGCGAATTTTGCCTTCCAGTACTTATATTGAGTATCGGTCATTTCAGCTACGCAGTTTTCCTTGCCGTAACCATAAACATGGAAGTCGATTTTGTAAACATCTGTTGAGGTATCAGAATTACTATTGTTATCATTTGATAACATAGAATTAAATTCTTTTTCATCAATAATGTTGATACTAGAAATCTTTTTTGCTTCTTTCAATTTACTTCCAGCTTTTTCGCCAATAACAAGATAATTTAGCTTATCACTTACACCACTAAGAATCTTGCCACCAAGGTCTTTAACTTTTTGCTCTGCATCTTTACGTTGCATAGTTGTCAAAGTTCCCGTAAAAAGAAAGTTTTTACCCGAAATTAAATTAGATACATTTTCAGCTTTAGTATCTAAAGTATTTTTTTTCTTGGTCGTAGTTTTAGAAACAGTTTTTTTCACCACTTTTTTAGCAGGTTTTTTTACGACCTTCTTTGCTACCTTCTTAGCAACTTTTTTAGCAGGTTTTTTTACGACCTTCTTTGCTACCTTTTTAGCAACTTTTTTCGCTGGTTTTTTTACTGCTTTTTTTGCTGGTTTCTTAGCAACTTTTTTCGCTGGTTTTTTTGTTGTTTTAGCCATTTTGTCTATTTGTTTTTGGATTTGTTTTTTCTGTTTTTTTAAAAGAAATGTATTTCTGCA
Source organism: Fluviicola sp. (assembly GCA_021300395.1). Classification (GTDB taxonomy): domain Bacteria; phylum Bacteroidota; class Bacteroidia; order Flavobacteriales_D; family Crocinitomicaceae; genus CAIUKX01. The sequence goes on from JAJTEO010000009.1 coordinate 28,076, forward strand.
TAGAAACCTTTTCCGGTTGAATCATAGCAACCTTCATCATCTAAATATTCTCCGTCATATATAATTCCCCAAACAAACCTATCGTCAATAATTCGACCAATATTCAAACTTATTTTAGAAACATCAAAATTCTGTCCTTCGGGCAATTCAAACTCTCCATAACTATACATGCCACGATCTGATGAATGAGTATAAAGATATGCTTGACCTTTATCATTTTTTTTATTTATTACAAATTCATCATAAAATTCTTTTTTTATCTTATCATCTGTAACATCAATTTCAATTTCTTCTATTTCCTGATCATTCTTGAAGACGTTTATTACAAGTCTGGTACCTTCAGTATAATATGCTCTTTCAGCATGAACTATAGAATCTTGATCATACCATTTACCAAAATGAGTTTCTGGTATTTCTGAGTCGTAATCATAATTCCACAAATGATCCTTCAATTCCTGTTGAGCATCATAAGAATCTTTTTTATATTTCTTTTTCCAATATTTTATCTGTGTATCATTCAAGCTGGTCACACAATTTTCGGCACCATAACCACCAATATGGAATTTTATTTTATACTTGTCTTGTGTTTTGATTTCTGGAGTAATTATTTTTTTCTTAGCAACAGGTTTTTTATTTACAGTCTTTACAACTTTTTTGGAAACTTTTTTTGCTGTTTTTTTTACATTTTTTTTTGCTGTCTTAGTAGCTTTTTTTACTGTTTTCTTAACAGTTTTTTTTGCCGTTTTTTTTACGGGTTTAACTGTTTTCTTAACTGCTTTTTTTGTAGTTTTTTTAGCTGGTTTTGCCTTTTTAGCTGGCGAAGCTTTTTTTGCCGGTTTAGTTTTTTTCGGCATTGTTGCTTTTGTTGTCATGGTTTTATTTTGTTTGAGAATAGTATGGATTAACAATTGGATTCATACTTGCTTTATTATAAGAGATATTTGCAACTGATATTTCTTCAATTTTAGTATAATCAAAATTAATGTTTTGATTTTTTATAAATTTTACAATGTGATAAAAATTGTGGTGATCTGAAGGCGTTTTGTCTTCAATAGATGTTATGTAAGGTATGTTAGAATTTGCTTCGGAAACGACTGGTACCATACCAACTAGTTCAATGTTTTCAAAATTTTTTGACTTATAAACAACATAATATCCAGAAACAGTATCTCCTGAAATTTTCCAACTGATTAATAAATTATTTCCAATATCTGAAATTTTTGCACTTCTTACAAATGTTTGATTAGGATTTATTATGTGATATTGATTCAATATAGACATTATACTGCCCTGATTGTATTGGGCAAATGAATTATAGAAACTACCTACTAATAATAAAAAAATTATAAATGTTTTTTTCATGATTCAATTACTTATTTGTAAGGGCTAAATTAGTAATTTTTCACAATAGAGCCAAATATATTAAAAATGGGCTATTTATATTAAAGGTACAAAATTATGAACTTGAAAATAGTTGATATTTTAAGAGAAGGTTTAAAAGACAAAAATAATTCACAAGTTGCTGATTTTAAACCAGTTAAGTTGGGTTATAAATACGATGAATTAAAAGAATTTATTGATAGTGAAACTATGGATATTCATTATAACAAACATTATAAAGGATATGTAAAAAAATTGAATGAGCTTTTGAAGGAAAAGGGTTTTAAATTAAAAAAGGATGATGGAATAATCAGTTTAATATCTAGGGTTAATGGCTTGGGGAAAAAAATAAAAAATCAAGCTGGTGGTGTATATAATCATGAATTTCTTTGGGAAATCATGACCCCTGATAAAGAAAAGAGAATTTTTGATGGTGAGATTAAAAAAATTATAGAGAATCAATATGGATCATTAGAAAAGTTTATAGAAGAATTCTCTAATGAGTCAAAAAGCAAATTTGGTTCTGGTTGGTGTTGGGCAATTTTGAAATCTAACAACAGAATAAAAATAATGACCACGTCCAATCAGGATAATCCAAAAATGAATATTTTTCTAACTAAGGATAAAAACGAAGAAGGTAATATTATTTACAAACCAATAACAGGTAAAATAATTTTAGGTCTAGATCTTTGGGAACATTCATATTATCTTAAATACAGAAATAAACGAGATGACTATATTAAAAATTTTTGGAAAGTAGTTAATTGGAAATACATAAACGATCTAATAAAAAAAGAGTCCTAAAATTAGGACTCTTTTTATTATAATAAAATCTATAATTTATCTAACGTTTACAGCAGGATTACCAGACGTTGTTTCTGAAGATGTACCAGCAGAATTTACAGCTTTTACTTTGAATCTGAATTTTAGATTTTTCTTATCAGTGGATAACATCTGATTTACTTCTTGTGCAGACCTTAATTGTTGCCCAGAGAATGTTGCATTGGTTCCAGCGACTGTTTGTGCCATAGAATTGATTGCTTTCTCAGCACTTCCAGAAATTAAAAGATATGGAGTTACTACATATGAAGTAGCACTTGATGAGGCATCCCAATTAACAGATACGGTTTGTGTGGTTGTATTAGATCCTGAACCCACATTGTTTGAAGTTGTAGTAACATTAGATGGGGCAGAAGGAAAAATTGGTGTTGAGCAAGGTCCAAAACCAGAAGATAAGTAAGTTATACCATTTGCAAAATAAGGATAAGTGGTACTTTGACCAGTTGCACCATTCCAATTAAATGGTATTACCAATGAATCTTTAAAACAATTAGAACCTTGATTCAACATGTAAAAATTAGCCGATATTGCTAAATAATAATTTCCGGGTGTTAGATTTGCTGGTAATTGTACTATACTTTGATCGTTAGATACATAATTTGGAAATATAACTAGACTATCACATACAATACAATTGTTATAATAATTATCCATTAAATTTCTCCCGAATTGAGCTATTGTTGTATCAAGTGTTCCACATTGAGAAACTAACCAATCTTTCAATACATTAGGTGCAGTCCCTGTTGTTGGTGGTGCTCCAAAATATTGAGTGATATATGTTGTTTGACCATTATAAAAGGAAACTGCATATTCAGAGTTGTTTTGAATATTCCAATCTGTTTTTTTGTTCCAGTTTATTACATTTCCACAAGAATCTAAAATGTAAGCAGTAACAAAATTTGGTATATTATTGAAATCTAAATTGTTTGTGAATTGTGGATTATAGCATGGATCGTGAGTAATACCATTTTGACCATAAGTTCCAAAATATGCTACACTAGAACCCATGTTGGCTAAATTGATTGGAAATCTAGCAAGCAAATAAGGTTGTCCAACCACAAAATTTGCATTTGAACTTCCGCAATTTAAATAAAAAGAATCTTGAGATGTAACAACACCAGATTCAAATCTTAGTCCCCAATAAGGACTTACAATGTAAACAGAGTCTATAAGTACATCTGGGTTTTGAGCTTTACCAACAATACCTGTTAATAAAAGCATGAAGATTGATATTAATTTTTTCATTTTTAAATTTTTAATTAAGTTTTCAAATACAAATTACACTTGTTTGAAAAAATAATCAATATTAAATTATTATAT
>JAJTEO010000010.1 GCA_021300395.1 Fluviicola sp.
GGTCGTAAAATCTGCACGTGTTATGAAAAAAGCAGTTGCATATCTACTTCCATTTATAGAAGCTGAAAAAGATGGAGTTCAATCTTTCTCGGGTAAAATATTGATGGCAACTGTAAAGGGTGATGTGCATGACATTGGTAAAAATATTGTGGGAGTAGTATTGGCTTGTAACAATTATGAAGTAATTGATATGGGGGTAATGGTACCTGCTGATAAAATCATTCAAAAAGCGATTGAAGAAAATGTAGATGTTATTGGATTAAGTGGTTTGATTACACCTTCATTAGACGAAATGGTAACGATGGCAAAAGAAATGGATCGAGCTAATTTATCTATTCCTTTAATGATTGGTGGTGCAACTACATCTAAGGTTCATACAGCTGTAAAAATTGAACAAAGTTATACTAAAGGTCAAGCGGTTCATGTTTTAGATGCATCAAGAGCTGTAACAGTTGTTGAAAGTTTATTAGGACCAAAGAAAGATTTATTTATTTCTGATTTAAAAACGGAGTATACGCGTTTACGTGACCATCACGAAAAGAGTAGAAGTGCGAAACAGCTTTTATCTTTAAAAGACGCACGCAATAACCCATTTAAAATAGATTGGAAACAAGAAGATATTACTACACCAATTCAAATAGGTACTCAGGTATTTAATGATTTTCCATTGGAAGAATTAGTGCCATATATTGATTGGTCTCCTTTCTTTCAAACTTGGGAGTTACATGGTAGATATCCAAATATCTTAACGGATGAGGTAGTGGGTACTGAGGCAACAAAATTATTTGCCGATGCACAAAAAATGCTTCAAACAATGATTTCTGAAAGATGGGTGTCGGCGAATGCAGTTGTAGGTATTTTTCCTGCGAACTCAATAGGTGATGATATTGAAATTTATACCGATGAAACGCGTACTGAAGTTGCTTTAATTCAACATTCATTACGTCAACAGACGAAAAAAGCAGAAGGGCAGCCAAATATTGCTTTAGCAGACTTTGTTGCACCAAAAGAATCAGGTATAAAAGATTATGTGGGAGCATTTGTTGTGACAACAGGAACAGGATTAGATGAACATGTGGCTCGTTTTGAAGCTGATCATGATGATTATAATTCAATTTTAGTGAAAGCATTGGCAGATCGTTTAGCAGAGGCATTTGCTGAATGTATGCATGCAAAGGTGAGAAAAGAAATTTGGGGTTATTCAAAAGATGAAAACTTATCGAATGACGATTTGATTAAAGAAAGTTACAGAGGTATTCGTCCAGCTCCAGGTTATCCAGCTTGTCCAGATCATACAGAGAAGATCGGATTGTTTGAATTATTAGATGCTACAGCGATTACAGGAGTTTCATTGACCGATAGTTTAGCAATGTTACCAGCAAGTTCTGTAAGTGGTTGGTATTTTGGTCATCCAGAAGCTAAGTATTTCGGATTAGGAAAAATTACTGAAGAGCAAGTGGAAGACATTGCAAATCGCAAGAAAATAGAGGGTCAACGAATGGAACGTTGGTTGTCAAGTGTGATGATATAAAAACAAAATACTCTATTAATAAAAAAGGGGCCTTAACATTTAAGACCCCTTTTTTATTAAGTTATATTAAACCTATTTTGATGTAAAAGTATTAACTGTTTTGTAAGAGTTAGTTTTACCATCTTGATTAGTATATGTGCTTTCGTCAATTAAAATAATTTCTTTCTTTTTTAATTGATCAATTAAAAGTACCCAACCATCTAAGTCTTTACCTGAAGTTGATGTAGAAACACCATTTACATCAGTTTCTGTGAATTTTGTAAAACTTAAAGAAATAGCTTCTTTTTTCTTTAATTCTGTAGATTTATTTTTACCTAAAAACATCCAATTACCTTCGTATTTTGTAGTTCCGTCTGCATTTTTATATTCATAGATAAATGTTCCATCTTTTTCAATAGTGAAATTTACAGTATATGCATCTGGTGTAAGGTCAACAGTTTCTGAAACACCGTTAGTAACAGTAGTTTCTGTTCCTGTTTCTACAGTTCCATTATATGTAGAGATAGTTGTCTGTACATAATCGTCATTTCCATTATTTCCGTTGTAAACATCTGTTGACTCACTTTTTGTTAAAGTCCATTCAGCTGCTAATCTAGCTTTTCTTGAAGATAAAGATAAAAACGGATCATTTTCTCCTTTTTTACAAGATGATATATTTAAAGCTAAAGCAATAACACTTATTCCTAATATGATTGATTTTTTCATTTTGTATAATTTTTTAGATTTTAATTATTTTAATGTTAAAGTTGTAGTTTTTATATAAGTACTTTCTTGACTTTTTTCATTAATGTCAGAATATTCAACTACAAAAACGATTTCTTTCTTTTTCAGTTGATCAATGCGTATAACTGTCCCATCAAATCCAGTAGAAGAAGTTACAACGGCTTGCATCACTGTTTACAACTGTGTGAGTAAATGTACCATCTTTTTCAAAAGAATAAGTTTCAGTATAAGTTGTTGGAGTGTATGAATCTGTCTCTGTTCCAGAAGTAGAAGTTTGAGTTTGTGTTCCAGTTAAAACAGTTCCATCATATAATGTTTCAATTACTGTTTTTGCATCAATTGGATCATATTGAAATGTCATTGGATTAAACACATAAATTGTTCCATAATCTACTGAAGATCTAGTTTCTTTAGTTACTGTCCACTCACCAGCTAATCTAGCTTTTCTTGAAGATAAGGATAAGAAAGGATCGTTTTCACCTTTTTTACATGAAGTTAGGTTAACTACTAATGCTAATGCACCTAAACTTAATACTAATAATTTTTTCATTTTGATTTTTGATTAAAATTTGAGGTAAATATAATCAATAATCTTCCACTAAGGTTTCAAATTAAAACTTTGTTAAAATCAAAAAGCGATTCGAGGGATCGAATCGCTTTCTGCTAACTTAACCTAACCACTATTCACTGAAAAAAGAGTTTAGTATTTTATATATGTTTAATACTGTCTTACTTTGTTATTACAAATATACAACGGGTTTTCAGAGTTTTAAAACACAAAATGGGCAATTATTTATAACTCAAAATTATTGAAATGATCAAAAAATTAATAGAATATGAAGTTGTTGTTAAGAAAATGACCTTCATAGATAATTTTTGTCTATTCGTAGAAAATGATGTCATTATTAGCTTGGAATCCTAACTTTTAAATAAATTTAAATTATTCGACAAAATATCTGATATTTTCGATGAAATAGTATTAATTCAGTTAAATATCATTCAATTTATATTTGATTTCTAGGTTGTGAATTAAATGTTTCTTGAATTCTTTTCTTTACTGAGTGCTTTCATCCAACACAAGTTGAATGTGCTTGATTAACTTATTTACTTCTTTAGGATTGGTTCCGTCGTAATAACCTCTAATTCTCATCGATTGGTCAATAAGGACAAAATTATTCGTATGTATAAAGTCGCTTCCGGCATCACCTAAATTTTGAGCTTCTGCAGGTTTTAAAACAAAAAATGATGTTCGTGCTAAATCATAAAGAGCTTCTTTTTTCCCTGTTAAAAAGTGCCATTGTTGATCATCTGCTTTATGACTTAATGAATATCGTTTCATTTGTTCAACGGTATCAATTTCTGGATTTACTGTAAAACTTAATATTTTAAGATTTGAATTTTTCTTATAGGCTTCTTGTACACGTTGCATTTGAACATTCATTTTCGGACAAATTGTTCCACAGGTTGTAAAGAAATATTCTACAACAAATACTTTTCCTTTAACTGAATTTTGTGTAATTAATTGATTGTTTTGATCTCTAAATGCAAAATCACCAATAGTATGTCCAAATCCTTTTCTTCCGACTGAACTATCAACCATTTCACCTTTAACATCAATTGGATTGTAAATTGGTAAAACTTCTTTTGGCTTCTTTCCAATAATTGAATAAGCTATTAAAATAGCAATAGAAACAATAATCGTTAAAGCAACTAACTTTTTCATCTAGTTAAAATCTAAAAGTGATTCCCCCCATTACTTGAATTCCTTGAACAGGAGTGTTATACCAACGTTTATAACGTTGCCCTACCAAATTGTTCCCTTGAATAAAAGCAGAAATACGTTTGTTGTATCTATATTCAACACTTAAGTTGATATCTGAAATTAATCCTAATTTTTTAGCAATTTGGTTATTCTCAACTTTTGTATCTTCTTCTTTTGCATAAACCAATCCATACCTTCCACCTTCAAAGTTTAGGTCTAAATTGAAAATGAAATGATCGTATAAATTATAATGAGCTCTAGTAATTACTTGTAATTGAGGTAAATTCCATGCATAGATGTTTTTTGACATTGCATAAGAGTAATATCTACCAATTGCATCAATTTTTAATTTTTCAACCAACTGGTAAGAAATTGATCCTTCAATGGTTGTTATGTTTCCATTGTCAAAAACAACATTGAATTTATTTCGAAGTGAATATAAAGTGTCTGTTATAAACAACATTTTATTCTTTACACTAGCAAAACTTGCACTTGCATTAAAACTAATTCTTTTCGATAATGTTCCTTTTAATCCAAAAAAAGCATCGATAACGGTGTTTTCATTTTTCATTACAATATTTGTTAATACAAATTCATTCTCAGTAGAAATCGATTTATATGTATTTTGTTTTAAACCACCTTTTAATCCAACATAAGGGATAAACATGTCATTTAAAAGTGAATATTTTAATTCAGCAATTGGATAAATGTAGAACTTTGTTTGTTTATGTGCGTCCAACGTAAGATCAACTCCAACTCTTGCTTTAAATCTATTATTCTTTAAGAATGTTGTAATGGTTGGTTTTATATTAATGATTGTATTATTTAATACGATACCAGTATCTACTATTGAAATGCCCGTATCTAAAATTCCATATTTATATCCATTGTAGCGAATATTTAAATCGGCAGTGTAAACTTCTTTACCAGTTTTGTAAATTGCTGAACCAGCCAAACCAATAAAATTTTCTGTGGCTCTCCATTTCGCAATTGAATCGATTATTGGTTTTTTTGTTTGAAAATTATTGTAATTCAAGCCAATTGAATAATTCAAGTTGTAAATCACCTTTTAGTGTATAGTTTTTCTCATTTATGCTTCCAAAAAGATTCACATTTGTTCTGTCATACTGTGCTGGTGCATATCCTTTAATATCTCCAAAAGAACTTAAATGTTTGGCATGAACTCCATATGCATATCTTCTAGAGCGATTCCCATCAAAAAATACTTCACCTAAAGGCATTAATTTACTTCCAATTCCTAGCTTAACATACGAATGATATAACTGAGGTAATTTATCTACTATTTTAATTGAAGCAGGTTTAATAGTATCTAATATAATTTTAGTTGGATGCTGAATTACCAATAGGGGATACTCAATTACTTGAGTAGGCTTAATTGAGTCAATTATTTTTGGATTTTCTGTAAATCGAAATGCTGTTTCTATAGTCCTTTTAGTTGTTACATTTATTTCAGTAACATCGTTTTGACCTTGTGCCCAACTATTTATCCAACTAAAGACTATTAAAGTATATATAGCTAATTTTCTCATCTTAATTTCCTCCTTCGTTTACTTCGATAACGGTGTTACCTGGTTCAACAATATTTTTAGGTTTGTTTTTCAATTGCATTAATTCTTCCCAAACTTCATTGGCCTCGTTTAAGATTCCATCCTCTTGATCTGGATAATGTTCTTTCACTGATTTCAATGTTTGTTCCGCTTGAAATAAGTCATTTTTCAACATTAACGTTTTCGCTTGAAGGATTAATCCTTTGGCAACCCAATAGTTATATGTTGGTTTCATTTTCAATAATGCTCTAACTTCTGCATCAGACTTCTCTAAATCTTTTTGTTTGTAGTACATTTCAGCTAAAGAAAACTTCGCTTCTGCACATTTTTCTGTTGTTGTGTTTTTAACAATCCATTCCAATGAATTTTTTGCATCATTGAAATTATCTAGGTAATAGTTTGACATACCTTTTGCGTATTCAGCTTCTAATCGATTTGTTGGGTTTAGCTGTGAACTTTCCAATACCAATTTTGAATAATCTGCAGCTTTTTTCCAATTTTCAATTAAGAAGTAACTTCTCATCATTCCCAAACGTGAGTTGAAAATAATTACTGGAGTTGAACTGATACTTTCTAATCTTTCATAATATGGAATTGATTCTGCGTATTTTCCATTGTTAAACAATTGTTTTGATACACGAATTGCTGCTAGTTCAGTATAACCGTTAGTCGGTTCAGCTAATGTTTGGATATATATTTCAATTGCTTTGTCGTAATTTTTAGCTCTATAATGACAATCTGCTAAATGATTTTTAACCTCATTTGCATAAATACCATTTGGATACGCTGATAAATAACGCTCAAAATCTGTTATCGCTTCATTTGTTTTCGTTGAATCTCCATATGCTTTCATAGCAGGCATATAGTATAAATCCCTTTCTTGTTGGTCTTTTGAAATACCAGCACATGGATATTTTTCAGCAATCATTTTAGCTTCTTCAACTTTCTTTAATTCATTGTACATTTCATACAATCCTTTTGAAGCTTTTTCACAAAATTCACTTTCAGTACCAAATTCATCCAATATTTCTTTGTAGGCTTTTTCACATTTAGCAAACTCATGCTTTTTATAATATAAATCTGCAATTTCAGTTCGAGCATTTTTAACTAAAACTGAATTTGGATAATCAGTGACAATTAATTGATAATACTTTAATGCTTGGTCATTATTATTTAAGTATTTATATGTGATAGCTAATTCATTTATTGAATTTAAAATATATTTTGAAGAAGAATAATTATTGATAATGTTTTGTAAAGCAGCAATTTTTAAATCAGACTTACCTTTAATAAACGTGTAAGTTTTTGCTAAATAATACAAAGCTTGATCTTCAAAACCAGCTTTTAAATCATAAGCTCCTTGGTAAAATTTTGCTGCATTTTCGTCTTCTCTCAACATATAATATCCATCTGCAGCTCGCATATAGGCATCAACTAATTTTCGTTTATTTTTTGCATTACTAGCAGTAACTGTTTGAGTGTAAAGTCTAAAATTTTCAACTCCTTGTGAAGTGTCATTTTTTGAATAATATGCATATCCAATGTTGTAATACGCGTCAGCTTTCATTAAAGGATTTGAAATTCCTTGAGAGTTTATGTATGCTCTATATCCTTGAATTGCTTTATCGAATTTTTTAGATTGAAATTGTGCATCAGCTTCCCAAAACTTTGCATTAGCAGAAATTGTTGGATCTATAGGATATGTATCTACTAATTCAAATGTTTTTATTGCATCTGCATATTCTCCTTTTTGATATAATTCAATTCCATAATTGTAGGCTACAATCTGATATGCGCTTTTTAAACGAATATCTTTATTCTGAAGCTTATCTAATGATTGAAGAGCTTTACCGTATTTGTTTGTTGTTGTATAAACATTAACTAAATATTGGTATATATCATTTTTACGTTCTGATTCAGGGTATTTATTTAAATACAATTGCAAAGCTTCAACTGCTTCATCGTAAGGATTAATATCTAATTTATAAGATAAGACAGCATAATTATAAAGTGCATCTTTTTGAATTTTTGGATTCATATTAATCAGAGATGCTTCATTGAAGGCTGCTCTTGCTGGGGCTAATTTATTTTGCTTTAAATAACATTCTCCAATATGATAATAAGCTACTTGACTAATACTATCTCTAGCTTCAGTGACTTTACTGAATAATTTTATAGCACTTTCATAATTGTTACTTTTGAAATATGCATATCCTAACTGATAATCATCTTCTCTAGTAGTTTTTGATTTTTCGTTGTATTTTTCTAAAAAAGTAACAGCTTCCTCAAATTTCCCAATGCGATAAAATGCATCACCAATTATATGATTCACATCATTGATGTTTACAATATTACTTGTGTCTAATAAACTAGAAGATAATTCAGTTATTTCTTTGTATTTACCTTGAACATGATAAATTTGAGCAATATAATATGGAACTACTTTTGAATATTTTACATCATTTTGTAATTTAATAAATCCTTCTAATGCCGTTTGATATGATTTGTCTTGGTATGCAATGTGAGAATAATAATAAGTCGCAGGAGAAGCATATTGTGAACTATCATCCTTGATTTCAAAAAAAGATTTTTTTGATTCGCTAAATTGTTCTGTTTGAAAGTTAGCATATCCTTTTTTGAAGTAAAATTCTGATTGATTATCTTCTTCGATGTCTATTGCATTCAACTGATTTAACCAAATTAATGCTTCAGAATAATCTTTCTTTTGATAATAATATTTACCTAAACGGAAGAAAATAGCATTATGATAAATACTTTCTGGGTAATTTTGATTGAAACTTATCAATAAGTCAACTGCATCATTGTGAAATAATTCAAGGGCTGAAAGACCTTCATAGTACAGTGCTTTCACGTAAATAGGATCATTTTTCTTATCAAAAAGATTAATGAAATTTCTGAACTCATTTCTGGCAGCTCCAAATTGTTCTTTATTGTAAAGTTCTTCCGCTCTGTAAAAAGTTGCGTATTCCGAATTATATTTCTCAGAAGATTGCCCAAATAATTGGGTAAATACACTCAGAAATAAGATGACCAAAAATTTGTTCATAAATTATCTATTTGCCTTGTATGCTAATGTTATTCAAACTTTCAATTTCTAAAAAAACACACCTTTTATATAGTTTAAAAGGAATTTTCGAAGAAATGGTTTTAACCAAGTAAAATTAAGAGTGAAGATGATGCTTTTTGTAAGATGTTTTAAAAGTTTTAAACGTGAATCTGTTAAGATTATTTCATCAATTATTTTCTTCTCATCACCTATTTTTAGCACCTTTACACTAAATACAAAAGAGGTGGAGCACGTAATTCGTATAAAAAACGCTAAAATTTTTCAAAAAGATGCTTTAGTAATAGATGAAGTAGATTTTGAATTGGGTGAAACTGAGTTTATCTATTTGATTGGTAAAACAGGAAGTGGTAAAAGTAGTTTATTGAAAACAATTTACGGTGAAGTTCCTTTGAAAGAAGGAGAGGGAATGGTTTGTGGGTATGATTTACGCAACCTAAAAAAGAAAGATGTTCCAATGCTTCGAAGAAAATTAGGTGTTGTATTTCAAGACTTCCAATTATTGACAGATAGATCAGTTTTACAAAACTTGTTTTTTGTCATGGGTGCTACAGGTTGGAAAGATAAAAAATTAATGGAGGCCCGTTGTAGAGATATTTTACAGTTGGTAGGAATTGAACATAAAATTAATGTGATGCCTCATGCACTTTCAGGTGGGGAACAACAAAGAGTTTCTATTGCAAGAGCCTTGATTAATAAACCAAAATTAATTTTAGCGGATGAGCCTACTGGAAATTTAGATCCAGAGACTTCAGAGGAAATTATGCGTTTATTATTAGCTGTTGCAAAAGAAGAAAAATCAGCTGTTTTAATGGCTACTCATGATATGACAATGGTTGAGAAATATCCTGGAAGAGTTGCAAGGGTTGAGAATGGTAAGATAAAAGAAATTAATACTTTAAACCGTTTTAATCCGTTTGAACAATTTAATTTTTCAGAAGAGTAAATTCTTAATATTTAATATTAAGGCTGTTTCAAAAGAACAGCCTTTTTTTATTCAAATTAATCTAAAATTTTAATTCCCGTTAATACTTGAAATTGAAAACCTGAAGCATCAGTCATTCTTTCAAAGTTTACTGTCAATTGTTTTCCAATCATCAGTATTTCAGTTTTTTGTAAAGTCTTAATGTTTTCATCAATAGCTTGAACCATTAATGCAGATATATAACCATCCTTTTTATTTTCTCCAACTGTTAGAAATAAATCTTTACCAGTTTCAACAAATCCTTGAAAAGTAGTAATGAATTCCCCTCGTTGATTTAATGCATCTTCAGCATTTTTTGAAGAGCAATTTATCGTTTTACATTTCATGAAAAGCATTTGATCCAATTCTTCTTCAAAATTTGCTTCTCTAAATTTTGATTTTACAGCTAATCGTTCATTTTTATAATATGAAATTCGTTCAACAAATTTTGGTTTCACATTTGAATGATCTTCAAATCGTTCTTTTGATACAATCTTGATCCCATCTTTAAAATAAAATGAAGTTGTTCCATATTCTTTTGTTTGCCCGTTTACATATCTTTGAACTAGCTTTACTATTTTTTTCTTTCCATCTAAAAATGCCGAAACTTCAAATTCTGAACCATCTTCTTTTGTGAATGATAAACTTCCAACTTCCATTAACGTGTCATTCATGTCAATTTCAGCAACAAATTTTTCATATTCATCTTCATTTTTTAATGGTGTGTACTCAGAGTTTGTATCTATTCCTGAATTTTCTTCATTTGACGAGCAAGAAGCTAAAATGATAGAAATGACTATGTAAAGAAATATATTTGAAGTTTTCATATTTGTTTTTTTATTTAAAATGCAAGAAGTTGCAAAAGTAACAAGTTTTCAGAATTATTTGAAGCTAATATAATCATTTGGATTAACGCTATTTTGATTATACCAAAGCTCAAAACTTAAATGAGGCTCAATTTGGCCGTTACCGTATTTACCTACTATACCAATTGGATCGCCAGTTTGAACTCTAGCTCCTGATTTTTTAAGTGATATTTTAGCATGTTTATAGATTGATATATAATCATTTGGATGTTTAATAATAATAGTGTAACCATCTTTGGAGGTATATCCTGTAAAGATAACTGTTCCAGCAAAACATGCTTTTATGCTCATGTCCTTTAAGGTTTTAATTTCTATGGAAGGATGTTTTTCTAAATCAAAAGCACTAATTATTTTACCATCAACTGGATTAGAAAAGATTGTTCGTTTATTAAATTTATTATTTTTTTTGTGAACAGAAGTTTGCATGTCTTCCTTTACTTTTTTTGCTATTTCTATTTCGTTTTTAGACAGTTTTCCCTCTTGTTTTGGTAAAATAATTTGCTGCATTTCCGGAATCTCTGAACTAAAAGAATCAGCAATAATTTCGCCATTTAATACTTTTTTGATATTTGAAATATATGATTCTTGATATTCTATTTGGGAAGTTAATTTTTGAATTTTCTGTTCTTGTTTAATTAATTCTTGACGGTCAATTGACACGTCATTTTTTAAAGAATAACCTGAAAAAAATCCTTTTGTAATAAATGAGAATAGCAATCCAACAACAATAATTATTAAAAAAACAAGCGAATACAATTGTATTTTACTACTTGTAATCGTCCATTTTACTTCAAAATTATCAGGGTTTGTGATTACTATTCGAAGTTGTTCTTTTAAATTTTCAATTCTATTTTTTAACCAAGTCATTTTTTTATATTAGAATCAAAGCAATAATTTGACTTATTTTGCAGTTAATCAATTGTTAAATAATTACAAAATCTAAATTATTACAACTGTAAAAGTAACGAAATCATTAAATTTACGTCTATATTAATAAGATGAAATTTTTAACTTTAAGTATATTATCTTTTTTTGTAGTTTTTTGTTCGTTTGGACAATTAACTACGAGCGTTAATACTGCTGGGAGTTTAGTTCAAAATGTTCTTCTAGGGCCTGGTGTGACAGTGTCTAATATTCAATACAATGGGGTCGCAACTGCTATAGGCTCTTTCAATGCTACTGGAACGAACTTAGGTATTTCTTCTGGAATTGTAATGACTACCGGGACGATATACAATAATGGAAGTGGTCCACAAGGACCAAATAATGTTGGAAATTCAGGTGTAAATAATAATTCTCCAGGTTTACCATTATTAACCAATCTAGTAAATGGAGCTCAAACATTCAACGCTGCAGTACTTCAGTTTGATTTTATCCCCTATTCTGATACAGTTAAATTTAAATACGTTTTTGGTTCAGAAGAGTATCCAGAATTTGTAAATGCAGGTTTCAATGATGTTTTTGGATTTTTTATCTCAGGACCAGGTATTTCAGGTCAACAAAATATCGCCAAATTACCGGGCGGTACTCCAGTGACAATTGATAATGTAAATAGCGGAGCAAACGGTAGTTATTTTGTCTATAATGGAACTGGAAGTGAATCGCCTTATAATTCTTCAGCTTCTTACATTCAATATGATGGATTTACAAAACCTTTAGAAGCAGTTTCAAAGGTTCAATGCGGAGAGACATATCATTTAATTATTGCTGTTGCTGATGCAGGTGATGGTATTTATGATTCAGGAATATTCTTAGAGGCAAATAGTTTAAAATCACAAATGCCGATCGATATTTCTTATAATCTTTCTTATCAAGCATATTCTGATCCTAGTAAAATGATTGAAGGATGTGTTACAGCTAATTTTAATTTAATTCGTTCAGGTAATTCAACAACACTTGCCACTCCAGTATCTATCCCAGTATTTGTATCAGGTACAGCTACTCAAGGATCTGATTACACATCAAGTATTCCAGCAACAATAAACTTTGCAGCTGGTCAAACTACGGCAACTTTTTCTTTTAATGCTATAAATGATGGTGTTATAGAACCTGAGGAAAATGTTCATTTGTTATTTCCATTAGTAAATGCATGTGGTGATACAGTTCCAATTGAGTTTGATTTAAAAATTGAAGATGTTTTACCTGTAACTGTAACCGTCGAAGATACCAATGTATTGTGTTATGGAGATCCCGTAATTCTATATGCAACAGTATCAGGTGGAGCAGGACCATATACTTATGTATGGAATAATGGTGGTTCAACTTCAACTATTTCAGTAGCGCCATTAGTTACCACAACTTATACTTGTACAGTGACAGATAATTGTTTAAATCAGACTGTTAGTGACATAGGGACAGTATCAGTTCCAGTATATCCTCCTATTACATTGATTGAAACACCAGATATAACTCAGATTTGCCCTTATTTATATGATACTTTAACTGTTTACGCCCAAGGAGGTGCAGGCAGGTATACTTATCAATGGTCAAGTAGTGTTCCTGAATTTTTGGGTAGAGATACTATGCAAGCTATTCATCCTAGTGGTACAACTATTTATACTGTTATTGTTAAAGATCAGTGTGATTCTGTAAAAGCTGCTAATGTGATCTATATCGTCACTAGCCCACCTTTAGAACTAACTATGTCTCCAGTAATTGAAATCTGTCCTTTTGATTCGGCCCTTGTTTCAGTTCAAGCAATTGGAGGTTATGGTCAATATTATTATTCTTGGAGCAATAGTGGATCGACAAATTCAAGTCAATGGGTTCATCCTTTATCGACCACTTCATATACTGTTTCTGTTTCTGATGAATGTCAAACTTACGATGTGGACGGTACAACTTCAGTAGAAGTTATTAAACCAACAGCTGATTTTGTGATTTCTAGTTCACCTGTTTTTAATAATCTACCAATAACGTTTAACAATTTATCTATAAATGCTCAATCATATAATTGGACTTTTGGAAATGGAAATAGTTCTAGCTTGAATTCTCCAAATAATGAATATGTTGATCCAGGATATTATACTGTTACACTTATTGCAACTGATCATTTAGGTTGTAAAGACACAACTGCAAAAGTTATTTTTATCGAAGAGGAGCATTATATTTATGTACCGAATAGTTTTACACCAGATAAAAATCGCTTTAATAATTCATTTAGAGCAAGTACAGTCGGAATCAATGAATTAACAGTTTCAATATTCAATAGATGGGGAGAACTAGTTTACACTTCTGATCGTGTAGATTTTTCTTGGGATGGTACTTATGAAAGTGTTGAAGCAAAGAGTGATACATATATTTATGAAATTAAATATATTTCAAATTCAGGCTATCAAGATACAATCATTGGTCACGTTAATTTATTAAGATAATTGATTCTTTTTTAGAATTTAAACATCTTTCAAGCGAAGTGTTTTCCTTATTTCAACTATTCAAATTATCTTTGCACCTAGAAAAAATTAAACAATGAGTATTTTAGAACTTTCCGAACAAGAAATTCAGCGTCGCGAGTCGTTGAAAAAATTGCGTGAGATGGGTATTGAACCTTATCCTGCAGAATTGTATCCAGTTACAGATCATGCTGCTAACATAAAGGAAAAGTTTGAAGATAAGAAGCAGGTTTGCATTGCTGGACGTTTAATGAGTCAACGTGTAATGGGAAAAGCTTCTTTTGCTGAAATTTTAGATTCAACAGGAAGAATTCAAGTATATTTTAACCGTGATGAAATTTGTCCAGGAGAAGATAAAACACTTTATAATGAGGTTTTCAAGAAGTTATTAGATCTTGGAGATTTTATAGGGATCAAAGGTTATTTATTTACAACGCAAGTTGGTGAAATATCTGTGCATGTTGAAGAATTTACGTTATTGAGTAAATCTTTGAAACCACTTCCTCTTCCAAAAACAGATGCTGATGGAAAAGTTCATGATGCATTTACAGATCCTGAATTAAGATACAGACAACGTTATGTTGATTTAGTCGTAAATCCTTCAGTTAAAGATACGTTTATTAAACGTTCAAAAACGATAGCATCTATGCGTCATTTCTTTAATGATAAAGGATATATGGAAGTTGAAACACCAATCTTGCAACCAATTGCAGGTGGTGCAACTGCTAGACCATTTATGACACATCACAATGCATTAGATGTTCCATTATATTTAAGAATTGCAAACGAATTATACTTAAAAAGATTAATCGTTGGTGGTTTTGAAGGTGTATACGAATTTGCAAAAGATTTCCGTAACGAAGGAATGGATAGAACACACAATCCTGAGTTTACAGTAATGGAAATTTATGTAGCCTACAAAGACTACAATTGGATGATGGACTTCACTGAACAAATGATTGAAAAAGTTGCTTTAGATGTTGTTGGAAGCACTTCTGTTCAAGTAGGTGAAAATACAATTTCTTTGAAAGCTCCTTTCAAAAGAGTGACAATGCGTGATTCAATTTTAGAATTTACAGGATTTGATATCAATGGTAAATCGGAAGATGAATTACATGCTGCTTGTAAATCAATGGGAATTGAAACAGATGCAACAATGGGGAAAGGAAAATTAATCGATGAAATTTTCGGTGAAAAATGTGAAGGAAACTATATCCAACCAACATTTATAACTGACTACCCAATCGAAATGTCTCCGTTATGTAAACGCCACAGAGAAAATCCAGAATTAACAGAGCGTTTTGAGTTAATGGTGAATGGTAAAGAAATTGCAAATGCTTATTCTGAATTAAATGACCCAATTGATCAAAGAGAACGTTTCGAAGAGCAAATGCGTTTATCAGAAAAAGGTGATGATGAAGCAATGTTTATCGATCAAGATTTCTTAAGAGCATTGGAATTTGGGATGCCTCCAACATCAGGAATGGGAATTGGTATTGATCGTTTAGTGATGCTTTTAACGAATAATTCATCTATTCAAGAAGTATTGTTCTTCCCTCAAATGAGACCAGAGAAATTTGGTGAAAAGAAGGCTGTAGAATTAGAAGAGAATGAAAAAGTAATATTCGATATTCTTTCTCAATTTAAAACAATGAATTTAGAGGAATTAAAAGAAAAATCGGCTTTATCAAACAAACAATGGGATAAAGGAATTAAGTCTTTAGCTCAATTAGGTTTGACTAAAGTGACTAAAACAGATGATTCTTTAATCGTTGAAATGATATAATAAAATTAAATATAAAAACTGGAGAGCTATCTAATTTAGATAGCTCTTTTTGTATGTTATAGTTCAATTTTCTTACTTAAAGAATACAAATCTAATCTTCTGTCTTTTAAGTTTTTTACACTTCCATGAACATGTAATTCTTGAAGTAAATCTAAATCTACATCACAAATTAGAATCATTTCAGTATTAGGTGTTGCTTCTGCTTTAACGCCATTTGTTGGAAAAGCAAAATCGCAAGGAGTGAAAACAGCAGATTGAGCAAATTGAATATCCATATTACTTACTTTTGGTAAATTACCTACGCAACCAGCAATGGCTACATAACATTCATTTTCAATTGCCCTAGCTTGTGCACAACGTTTTACGCGATGAAATCCATTTTGAGTATCAGTTAAAAATGGGACAAATAATATTTTCATTCCTTCATCTGCCAAAAGTCTACTTAGTTCTGGGAATTCTGAATCATAACAAATCAAGATTCCAATTTTTCCACAATCCGTATCAAAGGTTTGAAGGTGATTACCACCAATCATTCCCCATGAATTTGATTCGCTTGGAGTGATATGTAATTTCCTAAATTGTTCATTTGTTCCATCTCTTCGACATAAATATCCAACATTGTACAAGGATTTTTTTTCAATAAATGGCATGCTTCCAGTGATAATATTGATATTATATGAAATAGCAAATTCTTGAAATTTTTGCTTTATTTTTTCTGTATCTTTCGCTAGTCTTCGAATTGCATCAGCTTCTGGCAGCTCATTATATTTAGCCATTAATGGAGCATTAAAAAACTCAGGAAATAAACAAAAATCGCATCCATAATCTGATACGGCATCTATGAAATATTCCATCTGTTCGAATAGTCTTTCAATACTATCTAAAGGTCTCATTTGCCATTGAACCAAACCTAAACGTACCGTAGATTTTTTACTTTGGAACAAATCATCTCTTTTTTCATAATATATATTATTCCACTCTAATAAGGTTGCATATTCTTTTGAATTGGTATCATTCGGTAAATATCCAGTCATTATTTTTAAAACGTGGAAATCATTGCTTAATTGAAATGTCAAAACTGGATCAAATATTTCCTTTAATCGTACTTTATTGATATATTCTTTTGGAGTAATTAAATCAGCATAATCTATATAATTCGGAATTCTACCTCCAAATACAATCGATTTTAAATTCAATTTTTCGCATAACTCTTTTCTAGAATCATATAATCTTCGTCCTAATCTTAATCCTCTAAACTTTGGAGAGATAAAAACATCGATACCATATAACGTATCTCCGTTTTTATCGTGTGTGTTGAAGGTATAGTTTCCTGTAATATCTAAGTAGGTATGATCACTTTCTGCTTTATCTTGCATTACTCTAATTGATAATGCACACCCTACAATAATGTTGTCAGCTAGTATAACAATTTGACCTTCAGGAAATTTCTTTAATAATGTTTTGATGTGTCTTTCTTTCCAATAGGCATTTTCCATATCATTATAAGAACTAATCATTGCATTTTTAAGTTCTTCGTAATCTTCAATTCTTAAATGACGGATAACGACTTTTTTGATTTTCTTGGACATATTTTTTGTTTTTCAATCTAAAATTATTGATTGAAAACTACAATACGATGATAAGTACTAATTCTTAATCAGGAATTAATATTATGAAAATCTTAAGTCTAAAAGATTTATTTTGAGATAATAATAAGTTAATTTAGAGTTGGTTATATCTCTCTTTCCATTAAATAAGCAGCTAATTCTAATAATGGCTTCTTTTTTTCGTCTGGAATATTAATTTTTGCTAATGCTTCTTTTGCAATTGAATAATGTTCTTGCATTATCCCTTTACAAATCTCTTTAATTCCTATACTATCGAATAAATTACGAACGGCAGCCACTTTAAATTCAGCGTCTTCTTCATTTAATAATACAGCTAGTTCATCTTTTTGAAAATCATTCGCTAATTCGAAAGCTTTTAACAGCAATAATGTTTTTTTATTACAGATTACATCTCCACCAACTTGTTTTCCAAATTTTTCTGGATCTGCATATAAATCTAATATATCATCTTGGATTTGAAATGCGATACCTACATGTTGTCCAAATTCGTAAATTAATTCTTTGTTTTCTTTTGAAGTTTCTGCTACAATTGCTCCCATCTCAAGTGCACATCCCAACAAAACAGAAGTCTTTAAACGAATCATTTCAATGTATTCAGTAATTGTTACATCTTCACGATTTTCAAAATCCATATCCATTTGCTGACCTTCGCACACTTCAACTGCAGTTTTATTGAAAATATGTAATAATTCTGCAACAATCTTAGGATCTTGTTTTGCTAACTCTTGATATGCTTTAACCAAAAGAACATCACCAGAAAGTATGGCAATATTTTGATTCCATTTTGTATGAACTGTAGCTTGACCTCTTCTTATAGGTGCTTCATCCATAATATCATCATGAATCAATGAAAAATTATGAAACAACTCAACAGATAAAGCTGCAGGCAATGATTTATTACAATCTACACCAAAAGCATCAGTTGCCATCAAAGTAAGCACTGGACGCATTCTTTTACCCCCTAAAACAAGGAAATAACGTAATGGGTCGTATAAGTTTGAAGGAGAAAGAGGAAACTGAACATTTCCAACACCTTTTTCAACGATTTGAGAATAATATTGAATAGATTGCATTAATCTTTTATCAAGTTTAATAAATAAGTACCATATCCACTTTTTACCAATGGTGTAGCTATCTTTTTTAACTGTTCTTTATCAATAAAACCTTTTCTGTATGCTATTTCTTCAATACATCCGATTTTAAGCCCTTGACGTTCTTCAATTACTTGAACAAATTGCCCTGCTTGCATTAAAGAAGGAAAAGTTCCCGTATCTAACCAAGCAGTTCCACGATTTAAAATCGCAACTTTTAATTTATTTTGTCTTAAATACTCAGCATTTACAT
The DNA here is from genome assembly GCA_021300395.1 of Fluviicola sp. Classification (GTDB taxonomy): domain Bacteria; phylum Bacteroidota; class Bacteroidia; order Flavobacteriales_D; family Crocinitomicaceae; genus CAIUKX01. Next base: position 18,650 of record JAJTEO010000010.1, read on the forward strand.
CTGTAATCTCATATTCACCTCTTGCAGAAGGTTGAAGATTTTTTGCAATTTCTATAACTGAGTTATCATAAAAATACAATCCAGGAACAGCATAATTTGATTTAGGATTCTCTGGTTTTTCTTCAATTGAAATGGCTTTCATGTTTTCATCAAACTCTACTACACCATATCTTTCAGGATCACTTACATGATAAGCGTAAACAACACCACCTTCAACATCTACATTTTCTTTTAAAAGATTTCCCATTCCTACACCGTAAAAAATATTATCTCCTAAAATCAAAGCAACTTTATCGTTTCCAATAAATTCTTCTCCTAAAACAAAGGCTTGAGCTAAGCCATTTGGCACCTCTTGAACTTTGTATGAAAACTTACATCCTAATTGTGAACCATCACCTAATAATTTTTCAAAATGAGGAAGATCATGAGGTGTTGAAATGATTAAAATATCATTTATTCCAGCACTCATTAAACTAGAAAGTGGATAATAAATCATTGGTTTATCATAAATAGGCATTAATTGCTTACTGATCGCCAATGTTAATGGATGTAATCTTGTTCCAGATCCACCTGCAAGAATGATTCCTTTCATATGTTAATGTCTTTTATCGATTCAACTTGAATTAAATCTTTTTCATAATCTTCTTCTTCGTCGTAAATATCAAAGAATGGTTCTTTAAATGATTTAGTTGTAATTTTTCTTTCAAGACTCAATAAAAGTGAAGGAAGAATTATTAAGTTGGTCATCATCCCAACTAGAATTGTTAACGACACTAACATTCCTAAAGCTTTTGTTCCTCCAAACTGAGAGAATGCGAACATGATAAAACCAAAGAATAAAATTACAGAAGTATAAAAAATACCAAGACCTGTTTCTCTCAAAGAAAGTAAAATTGAGTAACGAATATCCCACATGTGTAGCTTGAGTTCCTGTCGGTATTTAGCTAAGAATAAAATGGCATTATCTACAGTGATTCCAAGTGCAATACCGAAAACTAATAACGTAGAAGGTTTTAGCGGGATTTGGAAATACCCCATAATTCCTGCAGTGAAAAGTAATGGAATAATATTCGGTATCATCGAAATCAAAATAATTCTAAATGATCTAAATAATACTGCCATTAAAGCAGAAATTGATAGAATTGCAAAGACCAAACTTTGAACCAAGTTGATGAATAAATATTTTGTTCCTTCAGATACAACAACTGATGTTCCTGTAAATGTTAAATCGTAATACTCATGATCAATCGCTTTTCTTAATATATGTTTGAAATAAGGCTTTTTAGAATATTTTTCAATGTATTCCGGATGCATATCAAATGATAATTGCGCTTCAGAATTTCCTTTAGAAAGAATAGAAGTTACGCCATTAAAGATTCCTGAATAATTATACAATAAAGAATCTACACATGATTTGTCACCTTTAACAACTTTGTTATATAAACGTTCAATATCTTTTTTATCAGGATTTAAAATCGCATCAACTTCGGCCTTAAGCGTATCGACTTTTTGAGCAACTTCATAAGAACCTAAATCTTTCATTTGAGTTCTAATTCTTAAAGTAGTATTTGATGTGTCAACTAATTCTTTTAGAGATAAATTTCCACCATTCGCACTGCTAATATCAAACTTATCGATATATTTTTTTAGTCTAATTTTATCTTTATTAGAAACTAATTTGTATTGTTCAGGGTCATTTCCATAATAAGCCATGTTAATAGCTTTCATGAAATCTACTAAAGATAAACTTTTAGAAAATAGCGTATCTTTCGAAAATTTTGCCTGAATTTCTTCAACTTTTAATAACGTCTCATTTTTAAATAAACGACCTTTTTCTTTGTAGTTAATCGTCATTTCAAATGGAATAGAACCACCAAAATTCTTTTCAATGAATTTAATGTCTTTTAAAATAGGATCATTTTTAGGTAAATCTCCAGTTACATTTCCTGTAGCCGTTAATTTCGTCATACCATAAATACTGATGATCGTTAAAAGAACTGAACAGATATAGATTAATCTTCTTCTTTTAGAAACTAATACCACAATTTTCTCAATAAAACCTTGAGAGTAGACTCTGTATAAGTGACCTAAATGTCTAGCTTTTGGTGGTTTTGAGAAAGAAGCAATGATTGGAATGATACAAATTGAAAGTATAAATACGACCATGATATTCACACTTGAAATAATACCAAATTGGGCCAACTTTTCTGAACTTGTAAATGTACAGAAACCTACAGCAGTTGTTAAGTTCGTCAAGAAAGTTACTGAACCAATTCTACGAATCATCGTGTAAAGCGCTTTGATTTTATTCCCGTGCTTCACATATTCTTGATGGTATCGAGTGACTAAAAATACACAGTTAGGAACTCCAATTACAATCATCAATGGTGGAATTAAGGCCATCATTATCGATAATTGGAAACCTAATAATCCAATACTACCTAAAGCCCAAATTACAGATACAAAAACAACGATATTACATTGAATTACAACTCTTACAGAGCGAAAGAAAATGTATAGAAGTAATGAGGAAGCTAATACAGATAAACCTAAGAAAATGTACATTTCATTTACAATTCTTTTTCCAATTACAACACGCATGTGAGGTAAACCTGCAAAATGTGGTTGGCCAAAGTATTTAGAATATGATTGTGCTAATTCTTCAATTTTTATAACAACTTTTGATTTCTTTTTGTCAGCTAATGCTTTTTCATTCATTCCAATCATTATCAATGAAACCTTTGCAGAATCATTGTATAATAATTTGTTGTAGATTGGATTACGTTTTATTTCTCTTCGAATAGAATCAATTGTTTTTTCGTGGAAAGTTAAATCAGAAAAGATTTTATTGATTTCAAATCGATTTTCAGCAATGTTGTTTTTGATTGTGTAAAGTGTTGCTTCTGAGATTACATTTTCAACACCATCAAATTTTAGGATTGAATCTCCTAATTCTTTCCATTTTGTGAAGTTTTTCTCAGTATATAAAGAATCAGCTTTTACTGCTATTACAAGTGTTGAACCATCTTCACCAAATTGAGTTTTGAATTTTAAATAATCTGCTTGAGCAGGTGAATCTTTTGGTAATGTATTTCCATATCTATTGTCAACTTTCAATGAAGTTACGGCATAATAACCGAAAAACACTGTCAATAATGCAATGATTGTAAGTACAAATAATCGATTTCTTAAAATTAAACTAGCTAAAACTTTCCACATACTTTTTTTAATCTTCAAAAATGAACCGATAAAGTTAATAATTTATTCCACTATATAAAAATAGTTTGATTAATGCTTCAAATCTTCAGCTAACCACTCAAAAAATTCACGATACCATACTAAACTATTTTGAGGGCTTGTCACCCAATGACTTTCTTCCGGAAAGTATAAATATCGACTTTTTAAACCTTTCAATTGCGCAACTTGAAATGCTTGCATTCCTTCACTTTCAGGCACTCTAAAATCCATTCCTCCATGAATCACCATAATAGGCGTATTCCATTGGTTAACTTTATTGTGCGGACTGTTTTTTGCGTAAAACTCTTTGTTTTCAGGTTTCCAATAAGCACCTCCAATATCATGATTTGCAAAGAATAATTCTTCTGTTGTTCCGTACCAACTTTCTAAATTAAACAATCCACAATGTGCTACAAATGTTTTAAAACGATTGTTATGAATTCCAGCTAAATAATAAACTGAATAACCACCATAAGAAGCACCGACTGCACCAATTCTGTTGACATCAATATATGGTTCTGTCGATACATTATCCACTGCTGATAAATAATCTTTCATTGCTTGACCACCCCAATCTTTTGAGATGGCATCGTTCCATTCTTGCCCAAAGCCTGGTAAACCTCTTCTATTTGGGGCAATTACTACATAGCCTTGTGAAGCCATAACCATGAAATTCCATCTATATGAAAAGAATTGACTAACAGGGCTTTGCGGACCTCCTTGACAATATAATAATGCTGGATATTTTTTATCAGCATTAAATTTTGGAGGGAAAATCATCCAAACTAACATTCGTTTACCATCTGTTGTCTCAACCCATCTTTTTTCTATAGATGGTAAATCAATTTTAGATAATAGTTCTTTGTTGATTTCTGTTAATTGTTTTGCTTTTCCTTTTTTTAATGAAATTTCAAATAAATCAGTAGGTGCAATCATTGACTGTCTCCCGGCGATGATAGAGTTTTCTGTAATTGCTAAACTAACATAATCACATGTTTCATCAGTTATTTCTGTATGAACAAGTGTTTCAATATTTACTTTGAATATTGTTTTTGTACCTAAATGAGCCGCAATGTAGTAGATGTCTTTTTGATTAGGGTGAAATTGAAAATCAGTAACTGAAACATCATTATTTTTGGTTAGATTAATATCTTTTCCTGAACTTAAATCTCTTAATATGATATCATTCTTCCCAGCTTCATGACCTTCTTCAGCCATACTTTGCCAAGCTAAATATTTTGAATTAATTGAAAAGATCGGATTTACATCGTAACCTTTATATCCTTCTGTTAATAATTTAGTTTGTTTTGTCTCGATTGTATATTCATATAATTGAGAATTAGTACTTACAGCAAATTCTTTTCCTAATTTTTTCTTAGATGTATAAACAATTTTTTTGCAGTCAGTTGAATAGTTAAATTGTTCGCTTCCACCATGAGGAGGTAAAATCCCATCAAATTTTTCGTTGAATAATAAATCTTCTCCTTGCGTTGTGATTTGATTGTCAGCTATTTTGTATACGAATAAATGACGTTTTTTAAAATCTTGGTATTTATCCCAATGTCTGTACATTAAGTCATCTTCTGCTCTTGCGTTTGCTTTAGGTAAATCTGGATATTTGTCTTGAATTGTAGGCAAAACTTTTACAGCTTGAATTAAAATAAAGGATGACTCGTCAGGTGCAATTTTAAAGCCTTCGATTTCAAGATCTTTAAAGTTAGATATTTTAGTTTTTTCTTGTCCTTCGACATTCATTTTCCATACCTGAAGGCCATCTTTTTCAGTTGATAAAAACCAAATCGTATTGTTTTTACCCCATTGAGCTTCTAGTTCTGAAAATGGTGTGTTTGTTATTTGAGATGATTTATTTTTCTTTAAATCATATATAAATAAATCATTGTTACTCTTGTTTAAAACGACATCATATGTTCTTACTTCGTATAAAACAAATTTTCCATCTGGAGAAAGTGTTCCACCAGATAAACGCTTTAATTTCCATAATAAATCAGGTGTCAGAACATTTTGTGATATTCCTGCGAATGAAACGCATAATAGAATTAAAAGAATAAATCCTTTCATAACTTCATGTTTAGTATAAAACGTGAAGTTAAATAAAGTTTATGATTTAATGGATGTCGAAATGAAAAATTCTAAAATCCTTTTTGATTTAAAATCTCAGCCATTTCTTGTTGTAATTTTTGTGCTTCAATTTTAGCTTTTTCAGCAAAATCAAGTCCTTGAGAAGCATAAATTATTCCTCTTGAAGAATTAATTAATAAGCCACAATCTTTGTTCCAACCGTAATTTACAACATCTTCTAAAGAACCACCTTGAGCACCGACACCTGGTACTAAGAAAAAATGGTTCGGTACAATTTTACGGACTTCACCAATATCAGAACTTCTAGTAGCACCAACAACATACATCAAGTTTTCATCCGTTCCCCATTCTGCCGATTTTTTCAAAACAGATTTGAATAATTCTTCTCCATTTTGATCTTGAATCATCTGAAAATCTAATGCCCCTTTGTTTGAAGTTAAGGCCAATAAAATGACCCATTTGTTGTCAAATTCTAAAAACGGCTTCACACTATCTTCTCCCATGTATGGAGCAACTGTTACTGAATCACAAGGTAAATATTCAAAAAATGTTTTAGCGTAATATGTTGAGGTATTTCCAATATCTCCACGCTTTGCATCAGCAATAGTGAAAATGTTTTTAGGAATATATTCTAATGTTTTACGTAAAGATTCCCAACCTTTTGGTCCATAACATTCGTAAAAAGCAATGTTTGGTTTATAAGCTACACAAAAATCTTTTGTTGCGTCAATGATTGCTTTATTGAACTCAAAAATAGGATCTTCTGTATCTAATAAATGTGCTGGAATTTTTGATAAATCTGTATCCAATCCTACACATAAAAAAGATTGCTTAATTCTAATTTGTTCAATAAGTTCTTGACGTGTCATTTTCTAATTTTTTACAAAAGTACTATTTTTTTTCAATGATAGTTGGCAGAGCGGAGTCGAAGTCAACGATTGATTTTAAGTTTATTCAGTTGAAAAAAGTATTAATTTCTCCAGTATACCGGAAAAAAAAGTATTAATTTTTCCATTATATAGTATTGAGGCAATAAAAAAGGGAGCTAAAAAACTCCCTAAATATTCTAAAATCAATAATTTAAGCTTGATTTTCTTCGCCCTTCATCTTCTCAGCATTTTCAGCCATTTTTAAAGCGTCAATCATATCTTGAATGTCACCATTCATAAATGCACTTAAATTATAAATTGTTTTACCAATTCTATGATCTGTAATACGACCTTGAGGATAATTGTATGTTCTAATTTTAGCTGAACGGTCACCTGTAGAAACCAATGTTTTACGATGTGCAGCTCTGATTTCGTGAACTCTATCTAATTCAGCTTGATACAAACGAGAACGTAATACAGTAATTGCTTGTGCTAAATTTTTATGTTGCGAACGACCATCTTGACATTCAACTACGGTTCCTGTTGGAATGTGCGTCAAACGAATTGCTGATTCTGTTTTATTAATGTGCTGTCCACCTGCACCTGATGCTCTAAAGGTATCTTTACGAACATCGTTCATATCTAAGTGAAAATCGACTTCTTCTGCTTCTGGTAAAACCGCAACAGTAATTGCTGAAGTATGAACACGTCCTTGAGATTCTGTTTCAGGAACACGTTGTACACGGTGAACACCTGATTCGAATTTCAACATTCCATATAAACCTTCACCTTCAATGTTCATTGAGATCTCTTTGTAGCCTTTTGTGGTTCCTTCAGAAGAGTTGATGATTTCGTATTTCCAACCAATTTCTTTGAAAAACATCGTGTACATTCTGAAAATATCTTCTACGAAAATACACGCTTCATCTCCTCCAGTTCCTGCACGTAACTCCATAATGGCGTTTTTATCATCTTCAGGATCTTTCGGTATTAACAACATTTTAATACGTTCCTCTAATTCAGGACGTTTTTGCTCTAAATCGTTGATTTCCATTTTTGCCATTTCACGCATTTCCTGGTCTTCTTCAATTTCTAATAGTTCTTTCGAACTTTTAATGTTGTCAAAAATGTTTTTATATTCTTTATAGGCAATAACTACTTCTTCTAAGTCGCGGTATTCTTTGCTTAACTTCACATAACGATCCATATCAGAAATAATATCTGGATCGACGATCAAAGTCCCCACTTCAATAAATCGGTAATTAATTGCTTCTAATTTTTTTAGTAAATCTTCCATTTTTCAGATTTTAGATTTTTAGTAGTTAGACATTAGGCTTTTGTCCTACTACTTTAAATCTATATATTATTTTAATAAGTCTATTATCTAATATCTAAGTGTCTTTTATCTTAAGATTAATATTCGAAAGTACCGTATTCAGATTGAATCGTTAATTTTTTTCCTTCATTTTTCTCTACTCTTCCTACAATTTGAGCATCGATATTGAATGATTTTGAAATTTCAATGATTGACTGAGCAACTTCTTGAGGCACATATACTAAATAAATTATCTTTAATTACATGAACATCATTCACAAAATGCAACACTTTCGTTTGTGCTCCACCACTGCAATGAACCATTCCATGAATGTCTTTTCTATGATTATCTAAAATTTGTTTGATAACAGGTGCGTAAGTTCTTGTTGGTGATAATACCAATTTACCAGCATTTATCGGAGAGCCTTCAACCTCATCTGTTAATTTTTTTGACCCAGAATAAACCAAATCAGCAGGTACACTTGCGTCAAAACTTTCAGGAAATTCTGTTGCTAATTCTTTTGAGAAAACATCGTGTCTTGCAGAAGTTAAACCGTTACTTCCCATTCCACCGTTGTATTCAGTTTCGTATGTTGCTTGACCGAAAGAAGCCAAACCAACAATTACGTCACCATCTTGAATTGTATGATTCGAAACAACATCTTCTCGTTTCATTCTACAAACCACAGTTGAATCTACAATGATTGTACGAACTAAATCACCAACATCAGCAGTTTCACCACCTGTAGAATGAATTCCAATTCCTTGATTTCTTAATTCAGTCAACAATTCTTCCGTTCCATTGATGATTTCAGAAATAACTTCACCAGGCACTAAATTTTTGTTTCGACCAATTGTTGATGATAATAAAATATTGTCAGTCGCACCTACACACAATAAATCATCAATATTCATAATCAATGCATCTTGTGCAATCCCTTTCCAAACTGAAATATCACCTGTTTTTTTCCAGTACATATAAGCCAAAGATGACTTAGTACCAGCACCATCAGCGTGCATTACGATACAATAATTTTCATCTCCTGATAAAGTATCTGGAACAATTTTACAAAATGCTTGAGGAAACAATCCTTTATCTACATTTTTAATTGCATTGTGAACGTCCTCTTTTCCTGCAGAAACGCCTCTAAGGTTATAACGAATGTCTGACATATTCAAATTTGAAAGTGCAAAGATAGGGAATTTTAAAATTGGAATTAAATTAATTCAAAATTCAAAATTTAAAATCTAAAATTAAATTTATTTATTATTCCAATTTGTCATGGTTAATCCAAGTCCGATTGTAGTAAAACTTTTAAGAAATTCAGCACACGTTTCAAGTCGTTCTTGGAGTTTTTCTTTTTCTGGTTTATCCCATTCTCCTAAAACGTAATCTGCTTGACGACCGGGATGAAAATCATTTCCAACACCAAAACGAAGTCGCGCATATTCAACTGTCTTCAATACTGCTTGTATATCTTTTAAGCCATTGTGACCGCCATCGCTTCCTTTTCCTTTCATTCTTAGTTTTCCAAAAGGCAAAGCAATATCATCCGTAACGACTAATAAATTTTCTAAAGGAATTTTTTCTGCTTGCATCCAATAATTAACTGCCTTTCCAGATAAATTCATAAAAGTTGTAGGCTTCACACAAATAATGGTTCTTCCTTTGAATTTTACTTCTGCAACATCTGCTAATTTATCGCTTGAGAATTTTCCATTCTGTTGACGAACAAAAATATCCAAAACTTTAAAACCAATATTATGTCTTGTTTCTTCGTATTTCTCTCCAGGATTTCCTAAACCAACAATTAGATATTTCATGTTATATTATTTTTAGAATCTAGAAACTAGACTTTAGACAAAATTAACAAAAGTCTAATATTTGAACTGTTTTATAAAGAAATATCGTTTTGCGGCTTGCTTTCGGCGAGCTTATTAACAATAAATTCGACACAAATAACCGAACTAACACATATACAAAAAGCGTCAAACGAAGCAGTTCAACCCGCCTGATGCAATAACGCTGTTAGCATTAGGCTTTTTTAGTTCAAGTTTCTATATTCTTTTGGTGTTTTTCCAATCTTTTTCTTAAATAATTTATTAAAATATTGTGGATATTCGAAACCTAAATTATAAGCAATTTCATTAATGTTCTTCTCTGTATTTATAAGTAAATTTTTAGCTTCTTCAATTAGATAAAAATGGATGTGTTCCTGTGTATTTTTACCAGTTTCCTTTTTCAATAAATCACTCAAATAGCTCGGCGATAAATGAACTTTATCAGCTAAATACTTTACAGTTGGTAAGCCTTGTTCGTTTATCTTGATATCAGAAAAATATTGGGTTAAAATGTTTTCTATTTGTGAAACAATTGATTTGTTAGTCTGACTTCTTGTTATCATTTGTCTACCATAAAAGCGTTGGCAATAACTAAGCAATAATTCAATAGTTGAAACGATAATTTGCAAACTGTGTATGTCAATATTCTCTTGAAGTTCTATTTCGATTTTTTGAATACATTCAAAAAGAATATTTTTTTCCTTATCTGAAAGATGAAGTGCTTCTGAAGCTTCGTAATTGAAAAAACTATAACTCCTTATTTTTTCATTTAAAGTGGTTGAGCGTATTAAATCGGGATGAAAAAATAAACCCCAACCCATTTTATCTTCTCTTTCTACTATTTCACTATCTATTTCAATGGTTTGATTGGGTGAAATACAAATGAGGTTTCCGTCTTGAAAATCTATTTCTTTTCTTCCATATTTAATATTGTTTTTACAATAATTCTTAAACATAATAGAATAGAAATCAGTCGTGATTTTAGAATTCTGCTCTACTTGTTCTGTTACTTTGCTGAAATCTAAAACAGTTACCAAAGGATTGTAACTGATACCTAAGTTAAACAGCCTATGCAAGTCAGTGATTGTTTGAAGATGTATTAGCTCTTTCATATTTTCTCAACAAATTCTTTCATATATTCTAAATAAATATGCCCACGTCTCTCTGCAAAAAAATCAAGACTTAAAACAATACTAGCCTGCATAAACAAACCTAGTCCTATACCTCTCCATAATGTATCATTTAAAGAACTATACATTAATATAATTCCTAATAAAATAAGACAAATTTCAACATACCTAAAAATAACAAAGTTCTTCATGACTTTTTCCATTCTTGGTATTTCATCCAATGTAATTTTACTTGGTTGCACTTTAATAAAACTTTCAACTCTGTAAATATCTTTTGGACTTCTTTTTACTATTGTATAACCTATAATAAATTCTAGCATTGCTACTAATATAAAAGGAATTGCAACTCCACGCCAAAAAGAAGTCTTTAGGGTAAAAACACAATAAAAAGCAATCAATAATGCGACTAAACCTATAACTATAAAAACATAGCTCTCAGCTTTTTCTCCATTAAAATATTTTTCTATCGAGCTCATATCTTATAATTTGAAGAACTTTTTATTAGCTTTTTCTATAAAACCATATCCAAATAACTTATGAAATAAATTGTACATTTTTGCATCTTTACCTGCCATGTATCTTAATTTATTTTTACCATCTGTTGCAGCTTCAAAAATTACTTTAGAAACTACACTAACAGGAGAAGCATTTTTAATCATTTGAGGCAAAACCGTTGTTATTTTACTAACTATATTTTGATATTCCTTTAAATTTTCATCATGTTGAAAATCGAATGATCTTCCGGCAAAATCTGTTGCAATTGCTCCTGGTTCAATTATTTTTACTCTACCTCCAAATTGTTCTACTTCGTATTTTAAGGATTCGGAAATACCTTCAACAGCGAATTTGGTTCCATGATAAAGAGAACCTAATGGGAAAGTCATCTTGCCGCCCATTGATGATATATTAATTATTACGCCATCTTTGTTTTTACGAAAGTGTGGAAGTATAGCTCTTGTAACATCCATTAAGCCTATTACATTGGTATTAAATTGTCTTTCAATTTTTTCTTTAGAGAATGCTTCTAATGGCCCATAAGCACCATAACCAGCATTATTTACTAAAACATCAATTTTACCAAACTTTTCAACTCCTAGTTTTACAGCTTCATTAATTGATGCTATATCTAAAACATCAAGTTTAATTACAAAAGTGTTTTTTAGTTTATTTAATTCAGTTTCCTTTTCGGGTGTTCTCATTGTAGCAATAACATTCCATCCCTTAGTTTGAAAATATTTAGCGGTTTCTTTTCCAATTCCGCTGCTTGCTCCTGTAATTAAAATTGTCTTGTTCATTTCTTATGAGTTTAAAATTATGGTTCAAAATTCATAAGAAACATCAACTGGAAGGTAATACAAATTCAGGTTGTTTGAACTCTTTTTACGGATTGTCTTTTTAAGCTTACTGCTATCTAGCATCTAATTTCTATCATCTAGTTTCTAATATCTTGATTAAATCATATCCTTACAAGAAACATAATGCACCAAGTTCTCATCTAACTTATGATTTGCTTTTCGCATCACATTTACTTCTGTTTGACCAACTAATTTATGTAATAATCCCCAATTGATTTTTTTAACTGTTGATTTAAATAAAGTGTCTTTTTTGTCTGTCCACCAGAGTATTAGTGTTTTATTTTTTTTATGTAATAATCCAGAAAATAATTCATCTACTAAACTTGGATTATTATCTTTTACCCAAACTGCTTCTGGCGCGATGAATGTATGTTTTGTTGGATTTATGATTTTATTCAAGAAAGGAATGTAAGGAATTATTTTTGTTAAAAACGCCCCCGATTTACCTGGTAAACGAACAATTTCCCAAGTTGCTTCATTGTATTTACAAAAAGCAATTAGGTCACCTTTATCATTTTTCAAACCATAAAAAGGTCCTTGTTGAGTGTATGCATCGAAATAATAAGAATAGTTTCCAAAATTACTTTCAATTGAAGACTTTATTTCATCCCAATTTTTTATTTCTACAAAGCGATTAGTTTTTTTTGGTTTAATTCGACTGTAAGTTTGCGTGATGACCGTTGCACATTTTTGAAATCCAAAATTTTCACTCATTTGAATACTTCGTACATTTTTAGGCTCTATGTATGCATAAAAAGAATTTACTTTTTCTTCATTCACTCCATTTTCAAGCGCAGAATTAAAAAAGTTAGTTAATTCAGCTTTTAGTTTAGATTTTTTCTCGTGCTTATTGATTTTTCCTGAAGAACGGAATGAGGTTTCAAAAGTAAAAAAACGAATATACCAATCTCCATTTCTTCGGCAAAAAGTACAATTACCTAAAACTTTATCGTTACGATTTAAAGAAAGGTGTAACGGATTATCTAATTCTTCAATTCTCTCTAGTGTATCCAAATGTCTATAACATGCACCGTTTGTTCCGTAAGTTGTATGATGCAAAAGTTTCTTTAAAGATTCGGAGGCTTTTTCGCGTAATTTGAAAATTGAACTTTGAAGATCAATTTGATTTTGAAATTTTGAATCTTGCATTTGAAGTGAATAAATAATTTAAAAGTGACTCTGGCAGGAATCGAACCTGCATCAAAAGTTTAGGAAACTTCTATTCTATCCATTGAACTACAAAGTCATTTTAGTGCTAAATTAAGAATAATATGAATATTAGAATAAGTAATATTTAACAATCAATTCTAAAGATTATTTAAAAAATATATCACTTTTTATCACTAATAATTTTTAAAATAGTATATTAACACGCTAATTAAATTATTACTATATGAAATTGTTTCGCATATTATCTGTCACACTATTTGTATTTATTCAACTTTCTGCTCATTCTCAAGTAAAAAAAGCAGGTCCATGGTCTATTGGAATTGGTTTTAATTTCGTTGATAATGATGGTTATCCATTTTCAAGATTATTGAAAGCGAAGGAAGGTTGGAGTGGATTACCATTTCCAAATACAATTACCGTAGGATATAAATACAACAAGAGAGTATCATTTGAGTTTTCTGAATCAATGAATTCATTTAAAGCAGGTACAATTATAAATCAAGGAGTTTTAAAAGTAAATCAGTTTTTTATTAATACTAATTTGAACGGAAAGTTTCATTTTAATTCGTTAGAAAATAAATTGACATGGTTTGATCCATATGCATCTGTTGGAGCAGGAATGACATGTATGGCAAAAGTAGTTTCTTTTTATCCTACAGTTGGTTTAGGTTCAAATTTTTGGGTTTCTAAACATTTAGGAGTGAACGTTCAATCAATGGCTAATTTTAGAGTTTCAAATACGAATTCAAACTTTTTGATTCATATGTTGACGTTCAAATACAGATATTAGTCTGTAATTAATTCATTCCAAACTTTATCGGCAGCAATATCCCAAGAAAAGATTTTACTTCTTTGTAATCCATTTTTGGATAATTCTAATTGACGTTCAGTTGAGTTAGAAAGAAATTCCATTTTAGTAGAAATGTCTTTTATATCAAAAGGGTCACAATAAATGGCGGCGTCTCCAGCAACTTCTGGTATAGCACTTTTATTTCCTGCAATGATTGGAATACCACATTTCATCGCTTCTACCAATGGAATTCCGAAGCCTTCGAAATATGGAATAAACATAAAGATAGAAGCGGCACCCATTACTTTTGCTAATTCATTCAAAGCTAAATGTCCTGTAAAATGAATTGATTTTTTATGTTCTTCAGATAAAAAAGAAGTGTCTAGAGAATTATTCCAAAGTGATTCACCAACGATTACTAATTCATAATCATTTGATGAGTTGTTTTTATAAATTGAATAAGCTTCTAACAATCGTTTTACATTTTTTCGAGGGTGTATGGCTCCAACGAACAGAAAATAAGGTTTTCCTTTTGAGTATTTTGTCTGAATAGTTAGTTTTTCAACTTGATCTATCGGTTGAAAAATAACTGAAGCTCCGTTCCAAATCGCCTTAATTTTTGAAGAATCTATTAGATAAGTTTTAGCAATATCTTCCTTTGAAAAATTTGAAACGGTAATTATTTTTTTCGCTTTTTTGGCAAAACGTTTAAAGAAGAAGCGTAAGTAAACACGGGCTGAAAAAGGCAAATCCTCTGGATAATGTTCAAAATTGATATCATGAATCACACCTATTTGTGGAATATTTGAACGCAATGATAAATATCCATCAGGTGAAAAAAACAAATCTACTTTGTGCTTTTTTAATGCACGATAAACGGCTATTTCAAACCAAATCATAAACAAAATGGGATGTCTAGCTGGTGGATTTAATACAACTGGTATTACATTTTTACCAAAAATGAATTTCTGATCATATTTGCGATCAAAGAAAAAGATGAATTCATGTTCAGGATGCTGTTCAACGATACGTTTTACAATTTCAAAAGTATACCAACCAAAACCCTCCATTTTCGTTGGTAACAGAAATCGTGTATTGACAGCAATTTTCATTTAATACGTTAAGATTGGATTAGAACGTTTTTCATTACCTATTGTTGTTGTTGGACCATGACCACAGAAAACGGTTGTATCTTCTGGTAATGAAAACATGACATTTTTAATCGTTTTTTTCAACGTTTCTAAATTTCCACCTGGTAAATCATATCGACCAAAACTTCCTCTAAATAAAACGTCACCATTGATAACAAATTTATTTTCAGCATTGTAATATACAACATGTCCAGGAGCATGACCGGGCGTGAATAAAACTTGAAATTCAATCTCACCAAATTTCAAAATCTCACCACCTTTTAATATTTTGTTTGGAGTTTCAGCTTCTTCATAAGCAGGGAAACCATACATATGTGCATAGTTTGGTACCGCATTCAATGTTACTAAATCTTCTTGATGTATGTAATGATCTAATTTAAATTGTCGTTGAACAAATGCATTTCCCAAAACGTGATCGATATGACCATGTGTATTTAAAAGCGCTTTCGGAACTAATTGATTGTCTTGAATAAAAGCTAATAATTCTTTTTGTTCACTTCGATCATAACAACCTGGATCAATAATTACACAATTTTTAGATTGATCAAATACGATGTATGTATTTTCTTGAATCGGGTTGAACGTAAAGACTTTTATTTGAATAGACATAATTCCTTCTTTTTTGTTGAACAAATTTAACTTAAAAAATGAAATTAGAAATTCGGTATTGTTTTTGTTTCTTTTGTTTCATTATCTTTACCGAGCAAAAATTTTTATTATGAAATACAGTTTATTATTATTTGTTGGTATAATCTTATTTAGTTGTGGTGTAAAAGTACCGTTGACAGATCAAATCAAAGAAGAATACAATTTGAACGAACAGAATATGAAGAAAGTTCAGTTCTATACTTCTTCTACAATTATCTTAACGAAAAGCAAAGTTTCTGGTTCTCAGGGAACATCTGATGATGGGGCATTGGTATCAAGTAAAAATAGTGAACAAGACAGAGTGATTATCTATCCAAACACAAAATGTATTTTTGATGGTTTTGGACCAAACAATGAATTGAATATTCGTTTTGAGGTTGGTGTTGGAAATTTTTTAAAATTTGCTGTTAGACCAAATCAAAACGGAGGTAAATATTATTTAAAAGCTGATTGGAAACAAGATCAAGGTGGTCAATTATCTTATGGAAATCAAACATATTTTGCTGACACAAATAGTGGAAGTGCTTATTTGATGGTTGTTTTGAAAAAATTAAATAAAACAAAACGTAAAGATAGACGAGTAAAAGGAATGAAAGTTTAATCTTTTCAAACTAATTTTTTAAAGAGAATATCGAAAGGTATTCTCTTTTTTTGTACCTTGTTAGTTCATTTTAATTTAATATATAGTTTACATACTGATTATTTGTAATCACGAAATTTGCAAAATGGAATTGTTTAATAGAGAGTTGAGCTGGTTATCGTTCAATGAAAGAGTACTACAAGAAGCAATGGACGAACGAGTTCCGTTGATTGAAAGAATTCGATTTTTAGGAATTTATTCGAATAATTTAGATGAATTTTTCAGAGTTCGAGTAGCAAATCTTCGAAGAAGAGTTATGGTTGATAATAAATCTGTTGAAGGGTTTGAAGGTTCAGCTAAACTTTTGCTAGAAAAAATTAGAACTGTAGTTTTAAAGCAACAAAAAGATTTTGAGGCGACTTACCATTTTTTATTTGATGAACTAGCGAAGGAAAATATTCAGTTTATAGATGAAACTCAATTAAACGAAGAACAATTAAATCAATTGCATTTATTCTACAACAAAGAATTAAAACATGAAATTGTTCCGATTATAATCAATCCAAAACATCCATTTCCTCGATTAAAAGATTATGGCGTTTATTTGGCAATAAAAATGATTGTTCCAAGTAAAAAAACACCAAATTTTGCTTTAATTGAAATACCGAATGAATATCCTCGTTTTTACCGTTTGAAAGATGATAAAAAGGAATATTTCATTTTGTTGGATGATATTATTCGTCTACATTTAAAAAGTATTTTTTCCATTTTTGATTGTGAATCTATTGAGGCTTATACATTCAAATTTACCCGTGATGCTGAATTAGATTTAGATGATGATTTATCGACTTCATTTATTGAAAAAATAGAGAAAAGTGTAAAAGAACGTAAAAAAGCAGATCCAATTCGTTTTGTTTACGATAATACAATGCCGAGGACATTATTGAATTTCTTAATCAAATCATTAAGATTGAAAGAAGGAATGAATATGATTCCAGGTGGACGTTACCATAATTTTAAAGATTTTATTTCTTTTCCTGATTTTGGTCGAAAAGATTTATTGTTTCCTCCAAGACCACCTCAAATACATCCGGATTTAGAACATAAAAAGAGTCTATTACAAGCAATTGTAGAAAAAGATATTCTACTTCATTTCCCATATCAACAGTTTGATTATGTAGTTGATACTTTACGAGAAGCTGCTATTGATCCAAAAGTAAAATCAATCAAGATTAATGTTTATCGATTAGCGAAGAATTCTCAAGTTATGAATGCTTTGATGAATGCGATTAGTAATGGGAAAGAAGTAACAGTAATTATGGAGCTTCAAGCACGATTTGATGAAACGAACAATGTATATTGGTCGAATCGTTTGAAGGAAAATGGTGCAAAAGTTATTTATGGTGTTCAAAATCTGAAAGTTCACTCTAAATTAATTTTGATTCATAAGGCAATTTCAAATTCCAAAGATGAATTCATTTCTTATATTGGTACAGGAAATTTCAATGAGAAATCTGCTCGTATTTATAGTGATTTAGGTCTTTTTACAAGTAATCCAATTATTTCAAATGAGGTTAAAAAAGTATTTAAATTACTAGAAAATCATTTTGAAAAAACAGATTTTAAACACTTAATGGTTTCTCCGTTTAATACACGTTCAAAATTGATGAATTTGATTAATGCTGAAATTAGAAATGCTAAAAAATCAAATAATGGATTGATTCGTTTGAAGATTAATAATTTAGTAGATGTTCGCATTATTGAAAAATTATATGAAGCGAGTAGAGCAGGGGTTAAAATTCAATTAATTGTCAGAGGTGTTTGTTGTTTAGTTGCTGGTTTACCAAAGAAAAGTGATAATATTGAAGTCATTAGTATTGTTGACCGTTATTTGGAGCATGCACGATTTATGATTTTTGGAAATAATGGAAACCCTGTTTATTACCTTACTAGCGCTGATTGGATGGAACGTAATTTAGATAAACGTGTTGAAGTTGGTTGTCCGATTTTAGATCCAAGTTTACAAAAAGAATTGGATTTAATATTCGATTATCAATGGAAAGGAAATTTCAAATCGCGCATTATTGATAAAAAACAGAAAAACGATTATAAAAAGCCGATAAATTCAGAACCATTTCATGCACAAGAAGAGTTGTATAGTCATTATGATTTAACGAATTAATTTGAATTCATTTCTACTATTTGATTAACTTTGAGGCGCTAAGAGAAAATCTTGCTTTATCAATAATTAGAAAATGAATTTTTTAAAATCAAAAATATTAATTATCAGTTGTTTGAGTTGTTTTTCAGTTTTTGGAAAGTCACTTAACGATTCAACTTTAATTTCACGTTTTCGTCCCGGATTTATGTGGTTTTATACTGGAATTCGTCCAGCTGAAACTGAAAAAGTTCGTAAATATGATCGTTTAATTTTTGATGTGACTTATTCTTCATTTTCAGGAGGTAAAGAGTCGTTTAAAAACAAAGGGTTGTCTTTAGGTTTGAATACAAGTTTATTATTCGATATTCCGATTACAAAAGGAAATACAATTTCAATAGGAACTGGAATTTCTCATTCTTTTTTTCAAGTTGGTCACAATAATTTATTTTTAACGAACTCAAAAGAAGGAACAACTACTTACCAATTAAAAGATTCCTTAGATGCTTTTAAAAGAAGTTCATTAGCAGGAAATGTTTTTTCTATTCCATTAGAATTAAGATTCAGATCAAAAAACTGGAAGCATGTGAAATTTCATTTAGGTGGTAAAGTTGGTTATCAAGCGAATTTATATTCTAAATACATTATTCAATCGGTTGATATAGATAAACGCATTAAATCTTTTTATTTCCCTGATGTGAATGGTTTAGTATATTCTGTTCATGCGCGTATTGGTATTCGAAATTGGGCACTTTTTGGAAGTTATTCTATCAATAAAATGTTTTCTAATACTAAAAGCACTCCGATTAACACCCTTCAAGTTGGACTTAGTATTTCTCTTTTTTAATTTTTCAAGATGTTTATAGATACTCATACTCATCTCTATTCAACTGAATTTAATGATGATAGAATTGAAATGATTCAACGTTCATTAGCAAATGGCGTAGAAAAATTATTATTACCAAACATTGATATTGAAAGCATCGAAGGAATGCATCAATTGGTTAAAGATTATCCTGCTAATTGCTATGCTATGATGGGGTTACATCCAGGTTATGTTAAAGAGGATTGGGATCAACAATTAGCA
Source organism: Fluviicola sp. (assembly GCA_021300395.1). GTDB lineage: Bacteria > Bacteroidota > Bacteroidia > Flavobacteriales_D > Crocinitomicaceae > CAIUKX01. The sequence goes on from JAJTEO010000010.1 coordinate 38,082, forward strand.
ATAATTAAAGATTATTTATTCAACGTATAAAAAAGCTGAATTAGATAAAGTTCTTGAAAACATAGATTTAAGAAATATTGTTTTAGAAACAGATTCACCTTATTTACCACCTGTTCCTTATAGAGGAAAACGAAATGAAAGTAGTTATTTGGTTCACATTGCTGAAAAATTAGCAGATGTTTATCAGATTTCATTAAAAGAAGTTGAAGAAGTTACAACAAATAATACATTTGAGTTATTTCCTTCCATAAAGTAAGAATTGATTATGAGTACAAAAAATAAAGTTTTAATTATCTATACGGGTGGTACGATTGGAATGATTAATGATCCTAAATCTGGGCGTTTAATTAGTTTTGATTTTAAGCATATGTATCATCATATTCCTGAATTAGAACGATTAAATATTGATTTAACAACTATTAGTTTTGAGTACCCGGTTGATTCTTCAGAAATGCATCCAAGTCGTTGGGCAGATATTGCTCAAATAGTTTATGATAATTATGGACTTTATGATGGATTTGTAATTCTTCATGGTTCGGATACCATGGCATATACTGCATCTGGTTTAAGTTTCATGTTACAAGGTTTAAAAAAACCTGTTATTTTAACTGGTTCTCAATTGCCAATAGGCACCATACGTACAGATGGAAAAGAGAATTTAATTACGGCAATTGAAATTGCAGCCTCTAAAGATGAATCTGGAGAAAGTATTGTTCAAGAGGTTGCTGTTTACTTTGAATATTCATTATATCGAGGCAATAGAAGTTCAAAAGTATCAGCGAATCAATTTGAAGCTTTCAGTTCGCCTAATTATGCAGAATTAGCAATTGCAGGAGTAAACATTCAATTCAACAAAGAGCGATTATTGCGATCTGACTTATCAGAATTAAAATTATTTACTCATTTCGACAATCATGTTGCTTTATTGAAAATATTTCCAGGATTCTCGGCAAACGTTTACAAAAGCATTTTTGATTTTCAGCAAGTAAAAGGGATTATTATCGAAACGTTTGGAGCAGGTAATGCACCAAGTGATGTTTCTTTTAGAGAATTGATAACGAATTACATCAACGAAGGAGGAATTGTTTTAAATATTACTCAATGTAGTTCAGGAAGTGTTGAGCAAGGGAAATATGAAACAAGTTCTTTCTTTAGTAAAATTGGAGTTATCTCCGGAAGTGATATGACAACTGAGGCTGCATTAGCGAAAATGATGTATTTACTTGGAAGCGAATCTTCATTAGAAGTCATCAAAGATAAATTGTCAATTTCTCTAATTGGAGAATTGTCTGTATAACATTGATTTTAAAAAAGACCTTTTAATTAAAAGACTTTCTTAACTTTGCAACCCAATTAAGAGGAGAGGTGTCCGAGTGGTTGAAGGAGCACGCCTGGAAAGTGTGTATACCTCAAAAGGGTATCGCGGGTTCGAATCCCGCCCTCTCCGCAAAAGCAGAATGAGTAACAGAATGGAAATGATGTTATCTTATTCTGCTTTTTTTATTTTCATTATGCTTTTCTAAAATTTAAAATATTGCACAAAAAAAGAGGGAGTAAAACTCCCTCTAATCAATATGTTATTTTGTAATCTTATTGTTTAACGATAGTTGTTTGAGCAACTTTTGAGTTAACGATAACATTAACAATGTACATTCCTGCTTCTAAGTTTTCAGTATTAACAACTGTTTTATTATTAGCGAATGTAACATTAGCATTCATTACTTCTTTTCCTGTAACATCAGTAATTTTCACTAAACCATTTCCATTTTCAGGAATTGTAATAGTTAAATTTCCTTTTGTTGGATTTGGGTATGCATTCATATCAATCATATTATTTTCAGCAATTCCAACAGTATTAGCATTTACTTTAAGAGCAATTGCAGGTACATTATCACCACCAAAACCAGCTAAATTTACTGAACCATCAGAAATTACTGGAACTAATGGTTGTAATAATGAATCAATATTTGTTTCATAATTTAAATTAGTATTATATCCAATAAAAACTTTAGATGATTTAGCTTGTGCACAGAACATATATCTTTTATCATTCTCTAATTCAACTATTTGATCGAAAGGTTGGTAAATCATAGTTCTTTGTAAGTTTGCTTGATTTCCTGTTAGAGAATATGCATAAAAACCTTGTGTTAAAGGGAAAAAACTAGTAGCTCCTGTCGTTGGTGCTGTAGTGAAATCATCAAAAACATCAGTAATTTCATACACAGAAACAACAATTTCTTGTCCTGCTAAAGAATCTGCTAAATTTGTAGATGCAGAAAAATATAAACCTTCAGCTTGAATTCTATTTGCATTTGGATTTTGGAAAGCGATACAAGCATCATATTCACTACTAAAAGAAGCTGGTTGAGTTCCACCAGTTGCGATTGGTAAATTTGTAGCACTATTTAAAGGTGCGTAAGAAAATAATGTATCATTAATAATGAAATCAGTTCTATAAGTATTATCTGATGTGTCTTGATCAGCTAATGAATTATTTATTGTATATGATAATGTATATTTCCCAGGTGAATAAGTACTTTGAGAAAATTGAGGGAAATCAATGAAGATACTATCAGATGATAATAAGTCAAATGAGTTTGATGTTTCAGTATAAATGCTTGATCCGTTGTATTTTATTGATGCAGTTACTGTTGCGTTAGTCGCATCATCCGTACCGTAATTTCTTACTTTTAAACCTAAATCAATATTGAATTCTGTAGCATTTTGGCTTAATAAAGTTGGACTAGCGAATTGTTTTGCAACCATTACATCTGTATTTTTTGTTGCTAAATCGTTCGCAAAGAAATTGATTTTATTTCCAAGGAAAACTACAACTGAATCAGTTAACATTTGATTAACAATAAGAGCACCATCAGTATTCGATATGATAGATACTGGGATTGTAACAGTATTAGTAGAAGTACCACCACTCAAAAGAAGAGTACCTGCTACATTATTAATGAAAACAACTGCTCTTGCTCCAGCGTTTTGTGCATTCAATGCTTTAACGGCAAAAGGACAAGATCCTCTATAGATCACAGCAATTTTATCAGTTAAGTCATTTAATAATGCATTACAACCTTCAGCAGATTTCGGGTTTCCTTGTGCATTAGTTCCTGAAGTACCATCATCAACAATCATCAATGTGTCTTCTACCCTATCAGTAGGATTATTTAAATTAGCTAAACCCCAATTTGATCCATCTCCATTACTTGTAAATGAATAATTTCCAGCAATACTAGATGGTGATTGAACTTTAAAAATGACTTGAGACATTGCAGTGTAAGAACCAACAATGGTTAAAAGTGAAAGTAAAATTTTTTTCATGTTTGTAATATATTTAGTGCAAAACAAAATTAAAGAAAAAATAATACAAATTATACTTTTTTAACACTTAGTTAATTTAATTTTCACAAAAAAAGGTGGTTAAATATTTTTAACCACCTTTCATAATTTAATAGATTTTATTACTCTGCAGACAACATTCCTTTTAAATATTCTCTGTTCATACGAGCGATATTTTCTAAAGAAATCTCTTTTGGACATTCAACAGCACAAGCACCTGTATTTGTACAGTTACCGAAACCTTCTTCATCCATTGTTCTAACCATGTTTAATACTCTGTCTCTTGCTTCCACTTTACCTTGTGGTAATAAAGCATATTGAGAAACTTTTGCAGCAACGAAAAGCATAGCAGAAGCATTTACACAAGAAGCCACACAAGCACCACATCCAATACATGCAGCTGCTTCAAAAGCTTTATCTGCATCATGTTTAGGAATAGGAATTGCATTTGCATCCATTGTTCTTCCTGAAGTGTTTACAGAAACGAATCCACCAGCTTGTTGAATACGATCAAATGAACTTCTGTCAACAACTAAATCTTTGATTACAGGAAATGCTTTTGCTCTAAATGGTTCAACAAAAATCGTTTCACCATCTTTGAATTTACGCATGTGTAATTGACATGTTGTAACAGCTCTATCTGGTCCATGAGCTTCTCCATTAATAAATAAAGAACACATTCCACAAATTCCTTCACGACAATCGTGATCGAAAGCGATTGGTTCTTGACGTTCGTTAATTAACTGCTCATTCAATTGATCCAACATTTCCAAGAAAGAACTGTCAGTAGAAACATTATCTAATTTATAAGTTTCCATGCTTCCTTTAGAATTAGCATTCTTTTGACGCCAAATCTTAAGGTTTATGTTTATTGTTTTACTAGCCATTTTTTTTAAGTTTTTAGTCATTAGGCAATAGGCATTAGTTAAGCCCATTACCTAAAGAATTAAACAATCATTTTGTTATTAATATCAAGTTTTTTAATAAATGAATTGATCATCTTACTTTCTTCTTCAATTAAAAGAAAGATTGAATCATTTAATTCTTTATTTAAAACATAATTAAGCTTTTTAGCAATTATTAATTGAGTTTCTAATTCGAAAAGTGATCCTCGAGCAATTCTTAAAAATTGTATGTAACTCTTTGTTGAATTACGTCCATAACCTTCAGAAATGTTGCTAGGAACAGAAATTGCACATCTTCTCATTTGTGACGTCAATGTAAATTGTTCTTCAGAAGGAAAATTTTTGGTTAACTGATATGTTTTTTCAGTTATTTCGATTCCCTTTTGCCAAATCAACAAATCTTTATATGACTTAATTTCACTCATCAACTATTGCCTATTGCCTAATTACTAATGCCTATTTATAATTTCTAGCTGCTATTTTAATGAATTCATACTTCAACTCTTCTTTATGAAGAACTTCTTGATTGATATCATCACCTTTATATTCCCAAGCACCAGCAAATTTAAAGTTTTCATCATCACGTAATGTTTCACCTTCTGCATCTTGGTATTCTTCTCTGAAGTGACCTCCACAAGATTCTTTACGTTGTAATGCATCAATTGCCATCAAATGTCCTAGTTCAATAAAGTCAGCAACTCGAATTGCTTTTTCTAATTCTGGATTTAATTCGTCAGCACTTCCTGGTACAAATACATTATTATGAAATTCAGCTTTTAATGCACCAATCTCTTCAATTGCTTCTTTTAAACCCTGCTCGTTACGTCCCATACCAACTTTGTTCCACATAATTAATCCTAATTTTTTATGGAAAAAGTCAACAGATTTTGTACCGTTGTTGTTTAAGAATTTATTGATTTGATCTTTTACTCTTTGTTCAGCTGCATCAAATTCAGCAGTATTCGTTGGGATTGCTCCTGTACGAATTTCATTTGCTAAGTAATCAGAAACAGTGTATGGTAATACGAAATAACCATCAGCTAAACCTTGCATTAAAGCAGAAGCACCTAAACGGTTCGCTCCGTGATCAGAGAAGTTTGCTTCTCCAGCTACGAAACATCCTGGGATTGTAGATTGTAAGTTGTAATCAACCCAAACACCACCCATTGTGTAGTGAACTGCTGGATAAATTTTCATAGGAGTTTCATACGGATTTTCATCTGTAATTTTCTCATACATTTGGAATAAGTTTCCGTATTTACTTTCAACCCATTTTTTACCTAAAGCGATGATTTCTTCTTCAGATGCATTGTGGTTACCTGCTGCATAAGCTGCTTGTTTACCTTTACTTTTGATTTCAGAAGAGAAATCTAGGTATACACCTTCGTTTGTATCATTTGCTTCGATTCCGTAACCAGCATCACATCTTTCTTTAGCTGCTCTTGAAGCAACATCACGTGGAACTAGGTTACCGAAAGCAGGGTATCTTCTTTCTAAGTAGTAATCTCTATCTTCTTCAGCGATTTGAGTTGGTTTTAATTTTCCAGCTCTGATTGCTTCAGCATCTTCTTTTTTCTTAGGTACCCAAATACGTCCTGAGTTACGTAAAGATTCAGACATCAATGTTAATTTTGACTGATTCGTTCCGTGAACTGGAATACATGTTGGGTGAATTTGTACATAACAAGGATTAGCAAATAAAGCACCTTGTTTGTGAATTTTCCAAGCAGCTGTTACGTTACTTCCCATTGCATTTGTAGACAAGAAATATACGTTTCCGTAACCTCCTGAAGCAATGATTACAGCGTGAGCTGAATGTCTTTCGATTTCACCAGTAACTAAGTTACGTGCAATGATACCTCTAGCTTTTCCATCCACTTTCACGATGTCTAACATTTCGTGACGGTTGTACATTTTTACACGTCCTAAACCAATTTGACGAGATAAAGCAGAATAAGCACCTAATAATAACTGTTGACCAGTTTGACCAGCTGCATAAAACGTTCTTTGAACTTGCGTTCCACCAAATGAACGGTTATCTAATAACCCTCCGTATTCACGTGCAAAAGGAACACCTTGAGCAACACATTGATCGATGATGTTACCAGAAACTTCAGCTAAACGGTGAACGTTTGCTTCACGTGCTCTGTAATCTCCACCTTTAATTGTATCGTAAAATAAACGGAAAACAGAATCTCCATCATTTTGGTAATTTTTTGCAGCGTTGATACCTCCTTGAGCTGCAATAGAGTGAGCTCTACGTGGAGAATCTTGGAAACAAAATGCTTTCACATTGTATCCCATTTCACCTAAAGAAGCAGCTGCAGAAGAACCTGCTAAACCTGTACCAACAACGATAACGTCGATTTTTGGACGGTTGTTTGGAGCAACTAACTTTAAATGATCTTTATAATCAGTCCATTTTTGAGAAATGTGACCTTCTGGTATTTTTGAATCTAATATTGACATTGTCTACTAGTTTTAAGAGTCTTATTTAACAAATAGGTAAATTGGAATGATTGCAAATAATGCAGGCACTACAATTGCGAATATTTTACCAATCAATTCAATTGATGGAGTATATCGTTTGTGACGAATTCCTAAAGATTGAAATGCTGATGAGAAACCATGCATTAAGTGGAATGATAAAACAGCCATTGAAAGTGTATAAAGGATAACAGCAACTAAAGCTAATTTATTTCCTTCCACACCATTTGTTTCTTTACCACTGAAAAATGCTACAACATTTGAATGTAAATCTTTATAACCTTCAGCAACTTTTAAGTTTGATTTAGCGATGTAAAGATCTAATTCGTTTTTTACTTCGATTTGTGGAACATCTGGAATTGGATTAACAGATGGCGTATGTGTGTAATATACCATTTGTTTTTGTTCACCCATTTGTCCTGGAGTAACTAACTCATATTTGTGCAATTTCAAGCCTCCAAAATGCATTTTAGCCCAGAAGTTAACCATGTGCGTTACGATGAACAATAAAATAATTGTTCCTAATACAGCCATTTTACGAGCAACTGAAGATGAATTCGAAGCTGCATTGTTCATTGCATACTGAACTGGTCTTGCTTTTTTGTTTTGAACAGCCAACATGATTCCGTCAATTGCATGGAATAATATTGAAAGATAAGTAACGTATGACATTACTTTAATGAACGGATTGTGCTGCATGAAATATGCATACTCATTAAACGCTCTTCTTCCTTCTTCACCAGCGATAAACAACTGAAGATTCCCTAGAAGGTGACCAACTAGGAAGAGGCATAAAAATAACCCAGTCAATGCCATCCAATATTTCTTGGCAATTGAGGATTTTAATAATACAGACTTACTCATAAGGTATATATTTTTTTGAAAAATTCACTACAAATTTATAACATAATCAAAACGAATTACGCTTTTATCCTTATTTAGATTGAATTTAATTAAGCTTCAAACTATAATTCAATTGACTGATTAATTTTTTCACGACTTTCTTTACTATTAATTAAACAAAGTGTACTCTTTTTGTAATTCTAACGTTATAGAATATATTGTTAAACTCTCCAAAAAAATAGTATTATGAAAACGTTCATTTTTGTTCTCCTTTCGTTTCCTTTATTTTCTCAAAACAGTGAGAAAAACTTAGAAAAAGTTGAAACATTTGTTTATCCAAACCCATCTGCAATTGGAAAATTTAAAGTGGTTGCAGAGGAAAATTCATACTTCTTATTATATACAACTTCTGGGACATATATCGGAAAATGGGAGTTTGGTACCTCAACTGAAATTGAAGTGGAAGATATTCCGCCAGGGTTTTATCAAGCGATTATTGAAAAAAATGGTAAAAGTGAATTTAAAAAGATAGTTATTTTATAAATTAATCAACTAAAAAATCATTCGTAAACTAAAAGTTTTTATTTTAAGACTTTTTTTTGAATATGTATAAATATCCTGAAAAGTGGAATGAAGATTTTTTGAAGTCCATGAGTTTAAAAAAGGATCCCTTAGCAGATAATGTCATCAATGATATTGTTTTAGGGAACGATTTTAATGATTTGCGTCACTTGTTTATGACTTTGACAGATAATAATGACAAATCAAGTGGTTCTGAAATGAATCCTTCTGTTTACAATTATTTTAATCAAAATAATGAATTGCCACTTTGGGCTGATCAATCAAAAATTGAATTGGCCCAAAGTGTTTATTATCGTCATGGACCACAAATTTCGATGATACTTAATTTTTATGCGTTACCACTCTGTTATTCTTGTAAAAATGGTGCGAAAGTATTGGCTGCTACGGGAAGATTATCTGGAACAAATAAAGATGTTGGGAGAACTTTTAGACGTTTGTTTGAAACTTCAAAAATTGTTTTAGATACAATGACTGAAGGCGGTTTGTCTGATAAAGGTGCTGGAATTGTTACTGCAAAAAAAGTGAGATTATATCATGCTGCAATTCGTTATTTTTTACTTCACGAAAAATGTAACCCTGCTGGTTGGGATGTTGAAACTTTAGGTGAACCAATTAATCAGGAGGAAATGGCTGGGACGTTGATGTCTTTTTCGGCTTTGGTAATTGACGGCTTAGAACAATTAGGAGCAAAATTAACTACTAAAGAAAAAGATTCCTATATTCATTTGTGGAATATTGTAGGCCATTTTATGGGAGTTGATGCTTCGTTATTTCCTTCAAATTATAAAGAAGGATGGTCGCTTGGAGTTTCTATTATCAATAGAAATTACCATTCAAGTGAGGATTCAATAGTGTTAACGAAATCATTGTTGGATTTTTCAGAGAATATTTTTCAAAAAACGAAAATGCATCATTTGGTATTAAAAACAATGCCTTTTTATTTAATTCAATTTTTTAGTTTGAAGGTTTCAAAAGAAATTAATCAAAACATTCCAGCTTTACTTGGGGTGAATAAAAAATTAAATTTCTTTCAAAAGTTTAAAGGAGGAGTATTCATTTTTATAATTCAATTACTTTCGAAATTAGAAAACAAGAGTAAATTCTTTCGAAAAATCTATGCTCGAATCACTCAAAAATATTTAAAAAAGATGATTCAGTTTTATTTAGAGACGTATAACGCAGACTTTTATATTCCTTCTTCTTTGAAAGCAAGTTGGAAAATGAAAGGGTAACTTCATCCGAAATTTCGGATTCGCTCAGTTACCTTTTCGACTCCACTTAGCTACTATTTTTTTCTCTCGCTGACTCGATAAATTATTTTTATTATTATAACTATGGAATGGATTAATTTTACGGATTATACAAAAGCACAACTATTATGGAATGGAATAGGATGTCTGTTTTGGTGTGTTACTTATTTTTATTTGGTAAAGAATAGTTTCAAAACCAAGTTTGTAGAAATGCCTTTTGTGATTGCATCTGGTAACATTGCATGGGAATTTGTTTGGAGTTTTTGCTTTACTCCGACCACAGGTAAATTGTTTGCATTATCTTATCAAGCTTGTTTTGTTATTGATGTTTTTATTTTCTCAATGGTATTTTTATATGGTGCAAAACAAATTGAAATACCTGTTGTTAAGAAAAATTTTAAAGTCATCCTATTAGGAATCACTTTGTTTTGGTTACCATTAAATTATTTCTTTGTCAAACAGGGTTTCGATACGAGTATAGGCGCTAATTCCGGATATATATTAAATGTAATGATTTCAATGCTTTATCCATTGTTATATTTTAGAAATGATCCGAAACATTTTTCGAAAGCGGTTGCTTGGAGTCGATTTTTAGGGACCGGTTGTATAACTATATCGATGTTTTTGATTTATCCGTCTAATTATTTCGTTCAAATATTAGGGTTAACGTGTTTTATATTAGATTTGTGTTTTGCTATTCATCTAACTATAAATGCAAATAAGAATAAGTGAATAGACTAGAAGAAATAAACAACAAAGGTAGAGCTACAATTGTTAAAACGATCCGTCAGTTTTCGTTAACTACGTGTTTGTTTTCCGGTATTTCAGCGATTTTCTATTTGATTTTAAGAATGTATCAACCAGCTATAATAGTTTCAATTATTGGTTTGTTGTTTCTTCTGATTTATTATTTCAACAAAAAAAACAAGCATACAATAGCTCGAATTATAGCCATTTTTGCGACAAATTTAGGGGTCTTACTTTTTTCTATTAATCTTGGTTTTAATACTGGTTTTTACCTTTATCTATTTGCTTCTCCGCAGTTAATTTATTTATTGTTTAAATTAAGGCAGAAGAAACTGGTATACATCTGTATAGGAATCAATTTGTTAACTTTTTTAATCATTTTTTTGATTGACTGGTATAAATTAATTAAACCACAAGAATTAACAACTAACGTAATTTCACTTCTCTATTCTTTAAACTTTGGATTGAGTTTAATATTGAGTTTTATTCTAGTTGCCATTTTTGCAAAAAACAATAAAGTTTATATCGACTTATTGAAAGAAGCGAATGAAGAATTAGAGGAACAACAGGAAGTTTTGAAAAACAAGAACAATTTAGCTGTTGTTGCAGGTTTGTTGGATTTGCAGAATGTTTTTGTGAAAGAAAAAGCAATTTCAGATATTTTGAAAGATTCCAAAAATCGAATTAAATCGATTGCACTTTTACATGAAAAATTATATGTCCATAAAGATTTAGATAAAATAAATGTCGAAGAATATATTAATGAGTTAATCTATTTTATTAAGTTATCTTATAAACAGAAAAATATTAACATTCAGATTGAAACTGCTATTGAATCAATCCATTTATCAATGGAAACGGCTTTACCTTTTTCACTATTAGTAAATGAATTGGTCACAAATTCTTATAAACATGCCTTTTTAGGGAAAGAGAATGGTTCAATCAAAATAGACTTTAAAACAGAAGGAGAATTCTTGATGTTTAAATACATAGATGATGGTTTAGGATTTGATTTTGATGAAAAATTAAAAACCGATTCAATCGGAACAAATTTAATTAATGCTTTTGCTTCTCAATTGAATGGGGAATTCATTAATAATACTAAATTAGGGTCTGGTTGCGAAATGATATTGCGTTTTACTGAAATTACAGAATAAAAAATGAAAGTATTAATTGTAGAAGATGATTTAATTTTAACGATGTTAAATACTCGTTTTATTGAGATTTTAGGTCACGAAGTGGTGAAAGCATTAAAATCTGGCGAAGAGGCTGTTGAATTTGCAAAGGAAAATGATATAGATATTATTCTGATGGACATTCGTTTAAAAGGTAAAATGGATGGAATAGAGGCGATGATTGAAATAAATAAAACGAAAGATATTAAAGCGATTTACATTACTGGTAATTCTGATCCAGAAACCAGAAAAAGAGCGGAAGCTACGAATATGTTAGATTTCTGTGTAAAACCTTTAAATTTCGAAGAATTAGAAGTAATTCTTGGTAAAATAAATTAATAAAATTCAACTTTTCCACCCTCTTCGTTTGAAGTTAAAGTAACATTTCTACCGAAAACCAACGCTCGATTATCATCGATATGTCCAGCTGGAAAATCAAAAATGATTGGAATATTTCTAAATTGAAAATGCTCTAAAATGACTTCTTGAAGTGTTTTGCCAAATGGAACTGCTGTGTCTTTCATATCCGTCATTCCACCAACTATTAAACCTTTTATTTTATCGAAAATTCCAGCTTTAGCAAATGCAAAAAGCATTCGATCTAAGTGATAAATCTGTTCTGCTAAATCTTCAATAAATAAAATTGAATTTTCATAATTGATTTGATCATCTGTTCCAAGAAGACTATATAGAATCGACAGGTTTCCCCCAACTAATTGTCCTTCAGATGATCCTTGTTTATTACTTGAAGTAAAAGTTGAAGAAATTGAATACGATTCATTTGCCCATGCTTTTTCTAAAGTTGTAAATGAATCTTGCGAATTCTCTTTGAAATTCAAAGGCATTGTTCCGTGAATACTAGGTAATCCAAATCGTTGCATGCGTTGATGAAATACGGTCACATCGCTAAAGCCAATTATCCATTTTGGTTCTCTTAAAATTCCAGCCCATTGAATTCGGTCAACAATTCGAACACATCCATATCCGCCTCTTGCACATACAATGGCTTGCACTTCAGGATGATCAATTCCGTATTGAAAATCAGCCGTTCGTTCTTCATCTGTTCCTGAGAAATAATTGAATTCGCCCGTACAATGTTGACTAATCAAAACCTTATACCCTTGATTTTCAAAATAATTTTTAGCGTAATCTACAAACGAAATATCGATTGACTTTGCAGGAGCGGTAATATAAATTAAATCACCTTTTTGAAGTGCTGGAATTGAATGACTCATAATTTTCACTTATAAAGAATTCAGATTTGAACCGAATTGTCCTCAAAAATAAAACAGTTTCTTAAATTTATAGCATGATAAATCCATTCAACGACGAATATTTTATGAAACAAGCTCTAATCGAAGCGCAAACAGCTTTTGATTTAGGTGAAGTTCCTGTAGGTGCAGTAGTAGTTTGCAATAATCAGATCATTGCGAAATCTCATAATTATACTGAAAGATTAAATGATGTTACAGCTCATGCTGAAATACAAGCAATAACAGCTGCTGCCGAATATTTAGGTGGAAAATATTTAACGGGTTGCACCATGTATATCACGCTTGAGCCTTGTGTGATGTGTGCCGGAGCCTTGTATTGGTCGCAAATTGATAAGATTGTATTTGGAGCGAGAGACGAAAAAAGAGGTGCTGGTCGTTTTCAAGAAGGATTGTATCATCCTAAAACATTAGTGTCAAATGGTATTTTAGCGGATGAATGTAGTGATTTAATCAAGTCATTTTTCGCTAAAAAAAGAAAGTAGTTTAGAATTGAAATAAATAGTTATTAAATAATATTCTTAATCAAATTCCATAACCAAATCAAAATTCAAAAATAGTATCTTTGTAAAACAAAATTGAAAATTAGTCGATATGATAGCTAAAAACACATTGAAACGTACTGTTTCTGAAGGATTGTTTGAAAAATCAAAAACATATTTTCCTGGTGGTGTAAATTCGCCAGTTAGAGCTTTTAAATCAGTTGAAGGTGCTCCATTATTCATAAAAAAAGGAGATGGCTGTCATATTTGGGATGAAGATGATAATAAATTCATCGATTTCTGTTGCAGTTGGGGGCCGCTAATTTTAGGTCATAATCATCCAAATGTTTATGCTAAGATTGTTGAAACATTGCAAAATGGTTCAAGTTTCGGTGCGCCAACACGATTAGAAAATGAATTAGCAGAATTAATTCTTTCTAAAAATCCATTCATCGATAAAATTCGTTTTGTAAGTTCAGGAACGGAAGCAGTGATGTCTGCAATTCGTTTATCTAGAGGATATACTAAAAAGAATAAAGTATTAAAATTTGAAGGTTGCTATCATGGTCACGTTGATTCGATGTTAGTAAAAGCGGGAAGTGGATTAGTAACTTTCGGTACTTCTTCAACAAGTGAAGGGATTCCTCAAAGTTATATCGATGAAACATTAGTAGTTGAATTGAACGATATTGATGCTTTACGTAAATGTATCGCTGAATATGGAGATGAAATTGCGTGTGCGATTATTGAACCAATTCCAGCGAATAATGGATTGCTTTTACAAGAGTTGACTTTCCTTCAAGAATTAAGAAAATTATGTACAGAAAATAATATTTTATTGTTTTTTGATGAGGTGATTTCTGGATTTAGAGTGGCATTTTCAGGTGCTGCTGAATTATATGGAATTACTCCTGATATTGTAACGTACGGTAAAATTATTGGTGGAGGTTTACCAGTAGGAGCTTACGGTGCGAGAAAAGAGATCATGGCGCATGTTTCTCCTGATGGTGGTGTTTATCAAGCGGGAACATTATCAGGAAACCCAGTTGCGATGGCTGCAGGAATTGCTCAATTAACAGAATTAGCAAAACCAGGATTTTACGAAGATCAAGAAGAGCGTACAAAATACTTTGTTAATTTGGTAAATGCTCATGCGAAATCACAAGGTTATAACTTTGAATTAGTAACCATTGGATCAATCTTCTGGTTATCATTCGATGGAAAAAAACACATCAGAAGAGCAGGGGAGATTAATCCTGATATGACTGGTTTTAGAAAAATCTTCTTAGCCTTATTAGAAAGAGGAGTTTATTTAGGTCCAAGTGGTTATGAAGTTGGATTTATATCAATTGCACATACCAAAGAAATATTAGACCAAGCAGCTCAAGCATTTTGTGAAGCATTGGATGAAATCTATTAGTTAGAAATTAGAAATTAGAAATTAGAAATTAGAAATTAGAAATTAGATTTTCTTTAAGATAATTAGTAAAGGCGGAAATTCATTTTTCGCCTTTCTTTTTTAACAATTCTCTATTCGTAAGCTTTTAAATAATTTTCTATTTACCTAGATCAAGTATCTACCTTTGCAAAATGAAACAACTATTACTTTTTCTTTGCTGTTTGATCGTTTCATCAAACGGACTTTTTGCTCAAAATAAAATTACATTGGTTATTGATGCTGGTCATGGGGGAAATGATCCCGGACATTTATCCAATAATGAAAATCATTTGCCTGAAAAAGCCTTAAACCTGATTATTTCAAAATTAGTTGGACAATACATCGATCAATATTTAACAAATGTAGAAGTTGTTTATACCCGAAAAGATGATTCGTATGTTAGTTTGGATGATCGAGTGGAAAAAGCCAATTCATCCAATGCGACTTATTTCATGAGCATTCATTGCAATGCTAATGAAAAACAGCACGTTCACGGAACGGAATCACACATCCACGATTTCTCTTCAACGAAAGCAGTAGCATTTGCCGAAGAATTAGAGCATCAATTCTCTAAAAGAGCTGGCAGACATTCGAGAGGTGTTAAAGACAATGGTGATCGAGAGCATACGCTTCAAGTTTTGAAATTTACAAAAATGACAGGTGTATTAATTGAATGTGGATTTTTGACAAATGAAAAAGAAGCAAACTATTTAAATACTTCTGAAGGTCAAGAAGTAATTGCATCAGCTATTTATAGAGCTTTTAGAACATTTATTCAAGAAGAACATCCAAAGATTAAATTTTTAAAAGAAACGTTACCAACAAAAGGAAATAAAAATACAGAGATTGCTTCCAAAAACAAAAAAGACACAAAAAGTTCCAAAGGGGAATACACGATTCAATTAATGTCATCTCAAGACCCTTTAGAAACCTCAATCAATCAATTTCAAGGACTTGGAATGGAAGTTTTAAGAGTGAATTTAAACACTAAAAACGCTTATAAATATTTATATACTGCTGGAACTTTCATTACCAAAGAAGAGGCCAATCTTGTTTTAGAAAAAGTCAAGAAGAAAGGTTTCAAAGATGCGATTGTCATCAAGAAATGAAAACTAAAATAAGTTTTGCAAATTCACTTCTATTTTCTATTTTCACAGAAATAAATCAATAGAATGGCTACAGTATTTGAAACTAGATTAATCGGAAACATTGGGAAGGATGCCGTGATGAAAAACATGGAGCGTGGCGTAATTGCAATTAACTTCCCCGTAGCACATAATAAAAATTGGAAAGATAAACGTACCGGAGAAACGAAGACCAAAACAACGTGGATCAATTGCACGATTTGGAAACGTGAGGGCGTGAATCTTCGCATCTTAGATTTTCTTAAAAAAGGAGCAATGGTCGAACTAGAAGGAACGCCTTACGCCAAAGCTTACAAACAAGAAGATGGAACCATCCGAACAGAAATTAGATTAAATGTTTCTAAAACGAATATTTTAAGAGCTATCAAATCCGATGGAACATTGGTTGATGATATCTTTGAAAGTGAAAATTGTTCAGGTTCTGAAGATAATTTCGATTCTTCAATAGATGATTTCACTTTGGATGAAAGTGATTTTTAATTGATTTTCAAATGAATAAAAAAAACCTTCGAAAAAAGTTTATTTTTTTTTCATAAAAGTGTTTGAGAATTGAATTCTTTGTATAACTTTGCAATCGCTAATCAGAAATGACGCAAATTCCTTCTTAGCTCAGTTGGTTAGAGCATCTGACTGTTAATCAGAGGGTCCCTGGTTCGAGCCCAGGAGAGGGAGCAACAAAACAAAATGAGAATGAATGCGAGAGCTTCATTCTCATTTTTGTTTTACCTCATTTTCATTCTGTTTCTCGTTCTGAAAAAATCAAAAATGGCAAAACAAAAGAACACAGACAACAAAAAGTTGCATTCCAAATTAATGGACCAAAAAAAGAATAAGAAGCAACTTCAGAAAGAGAAAAATCAATTACGACTTCGCGAGTTGAATAAGTTGGCTGGGCAAATTCTGAATCAGAAAACAGAAGATTAGAATAATCTATTCTATTAATTTATAATAATAAAGTGCCATTTTAACAATGCACATAATGTTTTGAAATAACCTAAATCAGTTTCTATTAATATCACGCAAAGTCTTCTCTATATTGAATTTTCGAGAATAAAGCGAGAATAAAGTAAATAAACAAAGTACATTAGGATTGTGGTTAGAATCTGAAAGAGAGATTGAGAATGATGTAAAACGAAAAACGAGAATGAAAGCGAAAGCGTCATTCTCGTTTTGTTTTGTAGCGGGGGCCCGACTCGAATGGTCGTCCGTCCTCTGACGGATATGAGCCCGACGAGTCCTGAATTATTTATTGAATGAGATTTGTTTTTTACAAAAATCTCGACCTCTTGAAGATTTAAGTTCTTTTTCTCTTTTCATAGCTTCGTTTTTATCATCAAAGAATTCTAAATAAACAACTTTCCAAGGTCTAAATTTTATGGTATAACCTTTAGTTGCAAGACTGTTGTGAGAAGCAAAACGATTTATCAAATCAGATGTAAAACCAATATAGATTTTATTAAATTTTTCAGAATAAAGTAAATAAACAACGTACATAAGGATTGTGATTAGAAACAGAAAGAGAGTGAGAATGATGTAAAACTAAAAACGAGAATGACGCTTTCGCTTTCATTCTCGTTTTGTTTTGTAGCGGGGGCCCGACTCGAACGGACGACCTTCGGGTTATGAGCCCGACGAGCTACCAACTGCTCCACCCCGCACTCTATTCATTTTTGGATGACCTTAAATGCGGTGCAAAGATATGTATTCTTTCTTGAATCTACAAGTGTTTTAAAAAAGAAAGTGGATTTAATTGTTTTGGATAGTTCTAAAGAATTGAAAAACAAATTCTTAAAAATAACCTTGCATGGTGCAAAGGTTGTAATACAATCCTTTTTTAGCGATTAATTCCTCATGCGTACCAGTTTCTTTGATCTCACCTTTTGATAAAACCAAGATATTATCGGCATTTCTAATCGTACTTAATCGATGGGCAATGACTAACGAAGTTCTGTTTTCCATCAATTTCTCTAAAGCATCTTGCACCAATTTTTCTGATTCAGTATCCAAAGCAGATGTTGCTTCGTCTAAAATCATGATGGATGGATTTTTTAGAACAGCTCTAGCGATTGACATGCGTTGTTTTTGTCCGCCAGAAAGCTTGTTTCCTCTTTCTCCAATATTTGTATCGTATCCGTTTTCTAAGTTCATAATGAACTCATGTGCATTGGCAATTTTTGCAGCATTGATGATTTCCTCATCTGAAGCATTTTCAGTTCCGAAAATGATGTTGTTGCGAACGGTATCGTTGAATAAGATTGATTCTTGAGAAACAATTCCAATGTGATTTCTTAAGTCTTTAATAGATGCATCTTTAATGTTGACATCGTCATAAAAAATAGCACCTTGATTTACGTCGTAGAATCGAGGTAGAAGATCAGAAATAGTTGATTTTCCACTTCCAGATTCGCCAACAAGAGCGTAAGTTTTTCCTTGTGGAATGGTGAAATTAATGTCTTTTAATACGTATTCATCTTTGTATTTAAATGAAACTTTTTCAAATTTTAATTCCTTCGATAATTCGTCTAATTTAACAGGGTTTTCAGCTTCGTATATTTTCTCATCTGTGTCAAAAATCACGTTGATACGATCTAAAGATACTTTTGCTTTGTGAATGTATCCAACAGAATTAGCAACACCTTGAATTGGTCGTAACAATTGAGAGAACATTACAATAAACGTGATGAATTCAGCGCCGCTTAAATTTGTTCCAGTAACATCGTCTAGAATCATGCTTCCGCCAAACCAAACAATGCTCACAAGAACAAATGCCCCAAGTGTTTCATTTAATGGTGATGAAAGTTCTTTCTTTCTGAAAGTTCTAGTTAAAAGCTGTTGGTGACGATTGTTTATTTTATTGAATGCTTTAATGACTTGTGGAATAGCATTAAATGCTTTGATGACTCTAACGGCTCCCAAGCCTTCTTCAAGCGCAGAATTCAAAACTCCCATTTGATGTTGACCTTCTTTTGCTGTTCTTTTTAAACTTTTTCAAATACGCGAAATAACAAACGCTGACAATGGAAGTAAAATGAATGAAAAAATAGTCAGTTGTGGACTAATATAAAGTAATGCTCCAATGCTTATTACGATAGAAATCGGTTCACGATAAACTAATTCCAATACACTAACAACCGCAACTTCAATTTCTCCCACATCACTGTTCATTCGAGACATAATATCACCTTTTCGTTCTTCAGAATAGAAAGAAAGGGGAAGATTTAATGATTTTTCGAACAATTTTGAACGGATATCGCGAATTACGGCCATTCTCAAAAATGATTGACTCCAAATCACTCCATAGCGGAAAATATTTTTTAATAGGAAAGCTGTAAAAACCGAAACGCAAACAAAGTAAAGTGCTTTCTTAGGATCTTCGGCAGCCATACTTTCCATGAAGTAATTGTAATATTTTGAAAGGTATTTGAAGAAATTAATGAAGCCACCATGGTAAACAGGTTCATTAATGTGAGTTGTTGATGTGTTGTGATCAATAAAAATGATTTTCAAAAAAGGAACAAATAATGCTAATGAAACAAGGTTAAAAATGGCATAAAATAAATGACAAATGATAATCAAAATAGATGTCATTCTATATGTAAAAGCCAACCGATGTATTTCAAATATTTCCTTCATAAGTGCAAAGATAATTTTTGTTTTTGTATCGTAATAAAAATTTAAGGTTTGTTCTATTTTTCTGATTTTTTTTCAAAAAATAAATGATTACCACTTTATCAACAAAATTGTTGAAAATGTATTTCTAAGAGGTTGGGTGGTAAAAGGTATTTTAAGAGGTTTTGTTTCTTGAAATACCTTAAGTGGATTTATCTAATTTACATTGAATCAGAGTATAAAATCAAATTTAAGGATGTGTTTATATCGTTTTAAAATCGGTTAATAACTTTGGTAATTATTAACAATTTTTAAATTGTCCCACAATTTACCACCGGCTCTAAAAATCCATAAATGCTTGATAATATTGATTATTTTATTGTTTATATGAAACTTATTTGTTTCTTGTACGTTATATTTTATTAACAATACACTTTTGAGTGGTAAAAAGTGGTAGAAATCTACTAATTTTACCCATTATTAATGCTATGACAGGTTTAGTAGGAGAGTTTGAAGTAAAGTTGGATGCCAAAGGGCGTTTCTTATTTCCTTCCGGTTTACGGAAGCAACTGTCTCCTGCTGCCCAAGAAAATTTCATGTTGAACAAAGGGTTTGAGGAATGTTTAACGCTGTATCCTATGAATGAATGGGAAAAAATCAGCGAGAAACTTTCTAAAATGAATTTGTTTAAACCAAAAAACAGAATGTTCTATCGTTTGTTTCACCAAGGAGCTAAGCAAGTTTCGTTGGATAACGTTGGTAGAATTCACATTCCTGTAGCTCACATGGAGCGAGTTGGTTTGGAAAAAGATGCAATGTTGATTGCATACAATGACCGCATCGAGATTTGGGATAAATCTAGCTACTTCGAAATGATCGAAGGGAACATGGCAGATTTCGCTGATTTGGCGGATGAAGTAATGGGTGATTTAAATGACGACGAATAATATAGAGTACCATGTACCAGTAATGTTACAACAATGCCTTGATGGATTAGCAATTAATCCGGACGGGATTTATGTTGATGTAACTTTCGGAGGTGGCGGACATTCAAGAGAAATTTTCAAGCAATTATCTCCAAAGGGGAAGTTGATTGTATTTGATCAAGATCCAGATGCAAAAAAGAATGCTTGGGAAGCTCCTAACTTTCATTTTGTTGCAGCGAATTTTTCATTCATTTCGAACCATTTGAAAATAATGGGGATTAAGAAAGTGGATGGAATTCTTGCAGATTTAGGTGTTTCTTCTCATCAGTTTGACGATGGGCAAAGAGGTTTTTCAATTCGTACAAATGATCCATTGGATATGCGAATGAATCAATCAGGAGAAGTTTCTGCACAAACAATCATTAATGAATATTCAGATTTCGAATTGATGAAAATCTTTCGAAAATATGGTGAAATCACAAATGCTAAAAAAGTGGCTTATGCGATTTTATCGGCTCGTGAACGTAAACCGATTGAAACTACAGGTGAGTTAATGACAGCTTTGGCTTCATGTGCGCCAAAGTTTAAAGATCATAAGTTTTTTGCTCAGATTTTTCAAGCATTAAGAATTGAAGTGAATCAAGAGTTGGATGTATTGGAACGTTTCTTATTACAAACAGCTGATGTGATTGCTCCAGGTGGAAAATTAGTGGTGATGTCTTACCATTCTTTGGAAGATCGTTTAGTGAAAAACTACATGAAACGTGGTTCAATTGAAGGAGATATCGAAAAAGACTTTTTTGGAAATGTCATCAAACCTTTTACAGAAGAAGTTAGACATCCAATTATACCAGACGAAGAAGAAATTAGTAGAAACTCACGTGCTCGAAGCGCTAAATTAAGAATAGCATTTAGAAATGAGTGAGAATGAATACATATCGAAAGATGTTGTTGAACAGCAAAAAGTAGTGGAGGAAAAGAAGAAAAAGAAATCTTCAAAATCGTCTTCTAAAAGTGTTCGTTCAAATCCATTGGTACAAATTTTAAATGGAGAATTCCTGACGAAAGAGTTTGTGTTAAACAATTTGACATTCATTTTCTTCATCATTTTCCTTTTGTTGCTTTTAGTAGGAAAGGGATATTATGGAAAACAACTTTCGAAAGATGCTGAAAATGCTCAAACAGAATTAGATGAAATGTCAGCTAATTACGTGGAAGTAAAAGCAAAATTAGAAGAGGAAACGAGAAGAAGTAAACTAAGAGAACGATTAGAATCAAAGGGATTACATGAAACGGTTAACCCTACGAAAGTTATTAGAATTAAAAAAGAAGAATAAAAAATAGACAGAAAGACGAAAGGAATAAAGATTTCTTAAAATCTTAAATTTTCTAGTCTTGAATCTAAAAAAAGAATATGGCTCAAGAAAGAAAAGATATCTACTGGCGTGCATACCTGATTTACTTCGGGTTTGTTGCTATTATGCTAGTCGTTCTTTTTAAAACGTTGTCCATTCAATTCGAAAAACGTTCAGATGTCACTTCAACACTTCAAGGTAAAATTCCAACAAGAATTATAAAACGTATTCCACGAAGAGGTGAAATTTTAGATGCGAATTATACGCCTTTAGTAACATCAGTTTCATTTTACAACATTCACTTGGATCCAACAGTTTGTGAGGAAAAGTTATTTACGGATTCAATCACAGATTGTGCGAGAGGTTTGTCTAGAATTTATCCTTCTATGTCAGCTAGAGAATGGGAAGTTCATATTCGTAGAGGTAGAGAAAGAAAAAATCGTTATTTATTAATTTGCAGCAAAGCTTCAAACGAAGAACGTCGTCAGTTAAAAGCGCTTCCAATTTTCAATAAAGGGAGAATGAAAGGTGGTTTAATTGATAATGATGAAACAAGTATTCGTAAACGACCTCATAATGAACTGTTAAAAAGAACATTAGGCTATTATCAAAACCAGAACGGAAAAGAATTACGAGTTGGTATCGAAGGGGCTTACAATGAATATTTAGCAGGAGAAGAAGGCGAAGAAATCGAACAAAAAATTTCGACAGGTTGGAAAAAAACAGGTCAAATTGTTAAAGATGCTGTTGAAGGTGCAGATGTGGTAACTTCAATCGATAAAGAAATTCAAGAAGTTGCGCATTCAGAATTGTACCAACAACTAAAAGCAAACAATGCGAAAAGTGGTTGTGCGATTGTCATGGACGTGAAAACAGGTTTTGTAAAAGCCATTGTGAATTTGACGCAAGCATCGGATGGTGAATATTACGAAATATACAATTTAGCAATTGGAACGAGAGAAGTTCCTGGTTCAACTTACAAGTTGGCAACTTTAATGGCAGCTTTAGAAGAAGGTAAAATCAATATAGATGATACCGTTTCAGCTGCTTCAAAATACAACTTTTTCGGAAAAACATTAACGGAAGCGCATGAAAATAATTACGGTAGAATCACAATCAAACGTGCATTCGAACTTTCATCGAATGTTATTTCAAAAGTAATTTACAGAGCATTTAAAGATGAGCCTCAAACGTTTGTTGATCGATTAAAGCAATTTGGTTTAGGTCAACCATTAGGAATTGAATTAGAAGGAGAAGCAGATCCAACTTTATATGAACCGGGTTCAAAAAGTTGGTGGGCAGGTTCTTTAGCTTGGATGGCTGTTGGGTATGAAGTTCGTCAAACGCCTTTACAAACATTGGCTTTTTACAATGCTGTTGCTAATAACGGAAAATTTGTTCGTCCTCAATTTGTAAAAGAAATCAGAAGAGGTTCAGAGTTGGTAAAGAAATTTGATCCATTCGTGATTAAATCTGAAATCTGTTCGAAAAGCACGTTGAAAACATTACAAGGATGTCTTGAAGGTGTAATGAAAGACGGAACAGGGAAACGTTTAACTTCTTCATTCTTTAAAATAGCAGGAAAAACAGGAACAGCAGAAATCTTAAATGATGACATGCGTTACGGGGCAAAAGGTGAAAAACGTTATTTAGCTTCTTTCGTTGGTTATTTTCCAGTGAGTAAACCTATTTATTCATGTATCATTTCAATTTCTGCTTCAGGAGAAAATATTTATGGTGCAACGGTTTCAGGAACAGTTTTCTCGGCGATTGCAAATAAAGTATATGCTACAAGTTTGAAATATCATAGAGCAATCAACGAAGCTAAAACGAAAGTGTACGATGCGCCAATTGCAAAAGATGGAAATCGTCATGATTTAGTAAATGTGATGAGACGTTTAAAAATTCCATTTAAAAGTTTTGATTTCGATGAGTGGATTAACACACATTCTGACGGAAAACGAATTGAATTAAAAAAACGAACTGTTTTAAAAGGAGTTGTTCCAAACGTTGTTGGTTTAAGTGCCAAAGATGCAGTTTACTTAATTGAAAATATTGGAATGTATGTTTCAATCAAAGGATATGGAACAGTTGTTAGACAATCTTCTCCAGCTGGAACGCCTTCGTTTCATGGTGGATTAATAGAATTAACGTTAGAATAAATGAAGAATTTAAAAGACATATTATATAGCGTAACATTGACTTCTGTAAAAGGTACTACAGATGTAAATGCGAATGCGATTGTTTTTGATTCTAGAAAAGCAAATGAGAATTCTATTTTCGTTGCTATTAAAGGAACAGCAGTAGATGGACATGATTTTATTTCATCTGTTATTGAAAAAGGATGTAAAATTATTGTCGCTGAACAAGAAGTTGAAGTTTCGGATGAGGTGACTTTAATTGTAACAGATAATACACAGAAAGCGTTGGCTATTATGGCTACCAATTTCTACGATCATCCTTCTGCAAAATTAAAATTGGTTGGAGTAACCGGAACAAATGGTAAAACAACGACAACAACATTATTGTTCAATTTATTTTCAAAATTGGGTCACAAATGTGGATTGCTTTCTACGGTTGTCAATAAAATTGGAGATAAAGATATTGTTGCGACGCATACAACTCCAGATCCTGTAGCGTTGAATGAATTATTGAACCAAATGGTTGAAGAAGGTTGTACACATTGCTTTATGGAAGTGAGTTCTCATGCCGTTCATCAACATAGAATTACTGGTTTGAAATTCACAGGAGGAGTATTTACAAATATTACGCATGATCATTTAGATTATCACAAAACGTTTCAAGAATACATTCGTGTGAAGAAAACATTCTTTGATAATTTACCAGCTGATGCATTTTCATTAGTGAATGTAGATGACAAGAATGGAATGGTCATGTTGCAAAACACGAAAGCGTCAAAATATTCATTTGCTTTAAAATCCCCAGCTGACTTTAAAGTGAAGGTGTTAGAAAATCAATTCTCAGGTTTGGTGTTAAATCTATGCGGAACGGAAGTTTGGTCAAGATTAATTGGAGATTTCAATGCTTATAATTTAGTTGCTGTTTATGCCGTAAGTGAATTATTGGGCGAAGATAAATTGGAAGTGTTGCACATACGCCAGATGCGTTAGAAAATGTTCTAAAAACAATCGACAATATTCGCACGAAAAACGAGACAGTCTACACAGTTGTTGGTTGCGGAGGAGATAGAGATAAAGCGAAACGTCCAAAAATGGCAGGTATCGCTTGTGAAATGAGTGATAAAGTGATTATTACATCTGATAATCCTCGTTCAGAAGATCCAAAAGTAATTATTGAAGAGATGATGGAAGGAGTAGAAGGTTTACACTTCAAAAAAACATTGTCAATTGAAGATAGAGAGCAAGCAATTAAAACGGCTGTTTCTATGGCTGAAAAAGGAGATATTATTTTGATTGCTGGAAAAGGGCATGAAAAATACCAAGAAATAAAAGGGGTGAAACATCACTTTGATGATATGGAAACAGTAACTAATTTATTTAAAAAACTAGAGAAATAATGTTATACTATTTATTCAAATACTTAGACTCAATGAACGTTCCAGGTGCTGGATTGTTTCATTATATTTCTTTCAGAGCTGCAATGGCTTTGATTACTTCATTGATCGTTTCTATCTTTTTTGGAAAACGAATTATTGATGGGTTAAGAAGACAACAAATTGGTGAAACGGTTCGTGATTTAGGTTTGGCAGGACAAATTGAAAAGCAAGGAACACCAACAATGGGTGGATTAATCATCTTGAGTGCGATTTTAATCCCAACTATTTTGTTTGCAAAGTTGGATAATGTCTATGTAATCACGATGTTGATTTCAACTGTTTGGCTAGGTTTGATCGGTTTCTTAGATGATTACATCAAAGTTTTCAAGAAAAACAAAGAAGGATTAAAAGGAAAATTCAAAGTAATTGGTCAAATCGGTGTAGGAATCATCGTTGGTTCAATCTTGTATTTCAGTAAAGATGTTCAAGTACACAAAAGAGTTCCTCAAAATTATGTATTAAGTGCAGATGAGCAATTAGTCACACATGAACATTCAGACATACATAAAGATGCTGATTACAAATGGATTAAAACAGATGATATGACAACGACAATTCCTTTTGTGAAAGGGAATGAGTTCAATTACAACTGGTTAATTGGTGATGATCATAAATCTTATGGATGGTTGTTGTTTATTCCGGTAGTCATTTTCATAGTAATTGCCGTTTCAAATGGAGCGAACATGACAGATGGTTTAGATGGTTTAGCAACTGGAACTTCAGCGATTGTCGGAATTGCATTAGCAGTTTTAGCGTATGTAAGTTCGAACGTTCATTTCGCAGATTATTTAAATGTGATGTACATTCCTATGGCAGAGGAAATGGTAATATTTATCGCTGCCTTCGTTGGTGCATGTGTTGGTTTCTTATGGTACAATTCATATCCAGCTCAAGTATTTATGGGAGATACAGGAAGTTTGGCTTTAGGAGGAATCATCGCAGTATTTGCCATTTCAATTCGTAAAGAGTTATTAATTCCAGTTTTATGTGGTGTTTTCTTAATTGAAAATTTATCGGTAATTCTTCAAGTTGGATATTTCAAATTGACTAAAAAACGATTTGGAGAAGGAAGAAGAATTTTCTTAATGGCGCCTTTACATCATCATTATCAGAAAAAAGGATTACACGAAGCAAAGATTGTATCACGCTTCTGGATTGTAGCAGTGCTTTTAGCAGTAATGACAATCGTAACATTGAAATTAAGATAAGAAAACAAAAAATGACAACAACTAAAAAAATATCAATTCTTGGTGCTGGCGAAAGTGGTGTTGGTGCTGCTATTCTTGCAAAAAAGCAAGGTTGGGAAGTTTTTGTGTCAGATTTTGGTTCAATTAAAGACGAATTTAAAAACGAATTAACTGAAAACGGATTTAACTGGGAAGAAGGAAAGCATTCAGAAGATATCATTTTGAATTCAGACTTAATTATTAAGTCTCCTGGTATTCCAGATAAAGCTCCTATCATTAAAAAACTGAAAGAAAAAGGAATTAAAATCATTTCAGAAATTGAATTCGGAGGATATTATTCAAAAGCTAAAACAATCTGTATAACCGGAAGTAACGGAAAGACAACAACTACCATGTTGACTTACCATATTCTGAAAAAAGCAGGATTAAATGTTGGTTTAGCTGGAAATGTTGGTAAGAGTTATGCCAAACAAATTGCGAATGATGACTTCGATATTTATGTATTGGAATTAAGTTCATTTCAGTTGGATGATATGTTCGAATTCAAAGCAGATATCGCTGTTTTAATGAACATTACTCCAGATCATTTGGATCGATATAATTACGAAATGCAAAATTATGTTGATTCGAAATTTAGAATTCTACAAAATCAAACAAACGAAAATTGGTTCATTTTTAATTACGATGATCCAATCATACAAGCTGAAATTTCTAAAAGAGAAATCAAAGCAAAACAAGCTCCATTTTCAATGAACAAACAACTTGAAATTGGTGGATACGCAACAGAAGAACAAATAACAATAAACACAAACAACAAACAATTTATTATGTCAATTCACGAATTAGCATTAAAGGGAAAGCACAATGCCCAGAACTCTTTGGCTTCAGGAATCGCAGCAAAAATTCTTGAAATCAGAAGTGAGTCAGTAAGAGAAAGTCTTTCTGATTTTGTGAACGTAGAACACCGTTTAGAGTTCGTAGCGAAAGTACACGGTATTGAATTTATCAATGATTCAAAAGCAACGAATATTAATTCAACTTGGTTTGCTTTAGAAAGCATGGACAAACCAACAGTTTGGATCGTTGGGGGAGTTGATAAAGGAAATGACTACAACGAATTAATGGCTTTAGTAAAAGAAAAAGTGAAAGCAATTATCTGTCTTGGAGAAGATAATAGCAAAATCATCGAAGCATTTACGGGAGTTGTTGATACAATCGTTGAAGCGAAATCTGCTTTTGAAGCGGTTTCTTATGGTTACCGTTTAGCTAGAAAAGATGAAACAGTTTTACTTTCACCTGCTTGTGCTAGTTTTGATTTATTTGAAAACTACGAAGAAAGAGGAAACATGTTTAAACAGGCTGTTAGAGGTTTATAAAAACTTTTCGTAATGACAAAAAGCAAAACTACTACTCGAAAAAAAGAAGATCAGTTATTAGAAGCTCGACAAGAAGGTTTGAGAAATGCTGAAAATTCATCAATTCGCCCTCACGGAAAGTTATGGGAAATGGATGTTTTTTCTTGGTATAAACCAAATATTCATGTTTTAGCAAATACGATTCATGCGTTTCCTTTTCCGGTAATTTGGGTGGCTAACTCATCTGATATTATTGAAGCAATTGAAGAAGAGGAAACAATTTGTTCACACTTACACGCTGTTTTAGCATTTGATAATTCAAAATTCGTAATGGATTTTCCAATGAATAAAGGAATTAAAAATGTTGCAGGAACAAATAGTGTAGAGCATACATTAGCATTAATTAATGGTTTAAAGCAAAAAAACACAATTCTACTTTTTTCAGCTTCAGATGAAAATTGGCAAGAAGAGAAATTGTACTTCGATGTGTTTTTAACGCAACATAAATAGAATTTGAAAGAGTATTTAAAATATTTAAAAGGAGACCGTGTAATTTGGATTATTACGCTGATCATGCTTGCCTTTTCCTTGGTGAGTGTGTATAGTTTTGTTCCAATCTTGGTGAAAATTGAAGGAGGAACGCCCTTTAAATATTTATTTAAACACTTTACGTACGTTGTGATTGCTTTTATTGCAATGTATTGGATTCATAAAAAAGATTCAAAATACATATCGCAACTTTCAAAGTTTGGATTTTATCTTGGGATAGGCTTACTCTTGTTTACGTTCTTTTTTGGTAAAGAAGTAAATGGTGCCGGAAGGTGGATACGTGTACCTTTTGTTGGGTTAACATTCCAGTCATCGGATTTTGCGAAATTAGCCTTGATCATCTATGTTTCTAGATTGATGGTCAAGAAAAAAGATTTAATGGACAGTTGGAAAGAAGGGTTTTGGCCGTTAATGATTCCAATATTTGTTATTTGTGGATTGATTGTGAAGGATAACTTTTCGACCGCAGCAATCTTATTTTTCATCTGTTTATTATTGCTTTTCTTAGGAAAAATTCCTTTTGGTAAAATAGCCTTAGTTGTTGGTGGTGGTATTGTGAGTTTGGGAATTGTAATAGCAATACATAAAGCCTTACCTGATTTAAATCTTTTACCTCGTTATGATACTTGGGAAAACCGTATTACGAACAGTATGGATGATTCAGGTGAAAACCTGATGGCAAATGCTCAAGCGTTGAATGCGCAATTGGCTATTTTTAGTGGAGGTATTACAGGTCAAGGTGTTGGTGATGGTAAGTTGAAAGAATACTTGCCTGAAGCTTATGCAGATTTTTATTATTCAAGTTTTGTAGAAGAATTTGGAATAATAGCTGCATTTGTTTTGATATTAATGTACCTCATTTTGTTATTTAGAATAATGAAAATTGGGTTAAATTCTGATAATTTATTTGAAACTTATGCTTGTTTAGGAATCGGTATTTTATTATTGATCCAAGCAAGTGTAAACATGTTGGTCTGTACAGGAGTTTTTCCAGTAACAGGTCAAAATATGCCGCTTTTAGCGATGGGAGGTTCAGCGTTGATTATGACGTGTGTGGCTCTTGGAGTTGTTCAAAGTATTGCATATAAACAAACAAAATCTTCTGATAAAGAAGTGGTAGATCCAAATTCAAACGCATTTACAAGAAAATGAGTATAAATAGAGTGGTTATATCTGGTGGTGGAACTGGGGGACATATATTCCCTGCAGTTGCTATTGCTGACGAAATAAAAAGAAGAAATCCAAATGCTGAAATATTGTTTGTTGGAGCAATTGGAAAAATGGAAATGGAAAAAGTGCCTGCAGCAGGATATAAAATTGTAGGTTTAAATATTGTTGGATTTCAACGTAAATTTACTTTGAAAAACTTCTTGTTGCCTTTTAAAATAATTGCGAGTTTATTAAATGCACGAAAAATTTTAAAGGAATTTAAACCTCAAGTAGTTATTGGAGTAGGTGGATTTGCATCAGGTCCAACATTGCAAGCTGCGACTTATTTGAACATTCCAACGTTGGTGCAAGAGCAAAATTCATTTCCTGGTAAAACAAATAAAATACTTTCTAAAAAAGTAACTAAGATTTGTACAGCTTATGAAGGGTTGGATAAATTCTTTCCTGCAGACAAAATTATTGAAACAGGAAATCCAGTTCGTTCAGAAATGGTTCAAATTGAAGGGAAAAGAGAGGAAGCTTTTCAATTTTACAATTTAGACGCTACTAAAAAGACAATATTAATTATTGGTGGAAGTTTAGGAGCTCGAACATTGAATGAAAGTCTTTTACCTTTTGTGAAAGAATTGCAAGCGAAAAACATTCAGGTTTTGTGGCAATGTGGTTCGTATTATTACGATACTTTGAAAGCACAAATTGACGAATTGGATATGACTGGAATCAATATGGTCAAATTCATTAATCGTATGGATTTAGCTTATGCCTTAGCGGATGTTGTCATTTCTAGAGCAGGAGCAATTTCAGTTTCAGAATTGTGTTTAATCAAGAAACCAACAATTTTAGTTCCTTCGCCAAACGTAGCAGAAGATCATCAAACTAAAAACGCAATGGCTTTGGTGAATAAAAAAGCTGCAATTCTTGTGAAAGATATAGAATCAAAAGTTAACTTGATACCAACTGTAATTGAATTGTTAGCGAATGAAAACGAACAAACAAATCTAATATCAGCAATTAGCCTTTTAGGGAAGCCGAATGCAACAGCTTCGATTGTAGATGAGATTGAGAAAATAGTGAAGTAAATGATTTTGAATTTTGAATTTTGAATGAAGTCGTTCAAAATCCAAAATTCAAAATCCAAAATTTAAAAAGGATGGATTTAAAAAACATACAACTTTCAACATTTAAACGTGCTTATTTCGTAGGTGTGGGTGGAATTGGTATGTCTGCATTGGCACGTTATTTTAAATCTTTAGGTTGGAATGTTGCAGGTTACGACAAAACACCTTCTCCTTTGACCGAAGCATTGATTTCAGAAGGTGTAGAAATTCACTTTGATGATTTGGGTGAATCGATTCCAGAAGAGTATAAAGAAAAAGAGTCAACATTAGTGATTTACACACCTGCAATTCCAAAGAATCATGGGGAGTTGAATTTTTTGATGCAGCATAATTTTCAATTGTTCAAGCGTTCACAAGTTTTAGGAATCATAACTGCTAATTCATTAGGATTAGGTGTTGCTGGAACACATGGTAAAACAACGACAAGTACTTTATTAGCACATATATTAAACGAATCAAGTTTAAAATGTAATGCATTTTTAGGTGGAATTTCAACCAATTTCAATTCAAATTTAGTGACTTCTAAAGATGCAAAATATACTGTTGTTGAAGCAGATGAATTTGATCGTTCATTTTTACAATTAACACCGTTTGCATCCATAATCACTTCTACGGACGCTGATCACTTAGATATTTACGGAGATGCAAGTGTATTTTTGAAAGGTTTTCAAGATTATGCGAATCTAATCAACGAAAATGGTTTCTTGATTTTAAGAAATGGTTTGACGTTGACATCAAAAGCTCCAATTTTCACTTATGGAGTAAATGATGAAACTGCTGATTTCAAAGCGATCAATTTACGATTTGAAGAAAGTAAATTTTTATTTGACATTATTTTCCCTGAAGGAGAATGGAAAAATATAGAATTTGGTTTACCAGGAATTCACAATGCTGAAAATGCGTTGGCATGTATTGCTTTATTACAAAAAATTGGTTTATCAGAGGATGAAATTCGTTTTGGTTTGAAAACGTTTAAAGGAGTTAAAAGACGTTTTGAATATCATATTAAATCGGATGATTTAGTCTACATAGATGATTATGCACATCATCCAACAGAAATTCATGCTTTAGTTTCTTCTGTTCGATTATTATATCCGAATAAAAAGATTACGGGTGTTTTTCAACCACATTTATTCTCTAGAACAAGAGACTTTTTTGATGATTTTGCAAGTGAATTATCTAAAATGGATGAAGTGATTGTTTTACCGATTTATCCAGCTAGAGAAGAACCTATTGAAGGAGTTACAAGCGATAAATTAGTCGAAAAAATTGCGTTAAATATTAAGTCATTGAAATCACCTTCTGAGGCTTTAAATTATTTAAGTCAAATCAAAGAGGGTGTCGTATTAACAATAGGTGCAGGAGATATTGATCGAATAGTTGAACCCTTAAAACAAGGTTTAAAAAGCACAAATTCAATAAAAAATTAAATGAAAAGTTGGGTTAAAATAGCATTGTGGTCAACTTTTGGGTTAACAGTCATCGTTTTATTAATGATGGTTCGTTCAGAGCAAGATGAATTCACAATAGACAAACCTGAAATTATCATTCATATCAATGGTGAAAATGCTTTTTTAACGAAAGACGAATTATATACTCGTTTAAGACGAAAAGGATTAATTTACAATGGTCAAACGAAAGAACAATTAAAAGTTTCCAAAATTGAAACTTATTTGCGTTCGATGACAGAAGTGAAAGATGCAAAAGTTTTTTCAAAAATTGGTGGCAATTGGACAGTCGAAGTTGACATAAGAAAACCGATCGCACGAATTTTCAACAAATTTGGGGAAACTTTTTACCTAGATGACCTAGGTTATACGATGGCACCTTCTACTATTCATACTGCTCGTGTTGTGGTAGTTACGGGAAATATTTCCGATAAAATTACATCACCTCCAGTTGAAAAAATAATTAACAATCCATCATGGAAAAGTATTCGAAAAATTGATGATGTGTATCGAATTTCGAGTTATGTTTGTAATGATCCCTTACTCCGATCTTTGATAGGGCAAATTCACCGTAAAATGAATGGTGATTTTGTTTTAATTCCAGAGGTTGGTGGGCAAAAAATTATTTTTGGGACTGCGTATTCAAACGAAGAAGTTCGTGAGAAGTTTCGCAAACTAAAGATATTTTATACTGAAGCGATTCCTTATGAAGGATGGAACAAGTATGAAGAGATCAGTTTGAAGTACGATAAACAAATTGTTTGCAAGAAAAAAAGTTAATATGTCAAAAGTAATTGTTGGATTAGATATTGGGACAACTAAGATTGCATGTTTCGTAGGTTGTAAAAACGAACATGGAAAAATAGAGATTTTATCTATGGGTACGAGTGAGTCTTTAGGTGTAACTCGTGGTGTTGTTTCTAATATTGAGAGAACAGTTCAATCTATTCAATTGGCGGTTAAAGAAGCGCAATCAAGAGTAGAGGGTGAATTGATGATTCGCGTTGTAAACGTTGGTATTGCAGGTCAACACATTAAAAGTTTACAACACAGAGGGATTCATACACGAAACAATGCAAGTACAGAGATTTCTCAAAAAGATATCGATGCATTGATTGATGATATGCACAAATTGGTAATGTTACCAGGAGAGCAAATTATTACAGTGTTACCTCAAGAATACATTGTTGATAATGAACAAGGAATCATCGATCCAATTGGGATGATGGGTGTTCGTTTAGAAGCTAATTTCCATATTATCATTGGAAATGTTGGTGCTTCTATGAATATCAACAAATGTGTACACAGAGCAGGTTTAGAAGTTAAAGATATTATTTTAGAACCAATCGCTTCAGCAGATGCAGTTTTATCTGACGAAGAAAAAGAAGCTGGTATCGTATTGGTTGATATAGGTGGTGGAACAACGGATGTGGCAATTTTCCATGATGGAATTATTCGTCACACTGCAGTGATTCCTTTTGGAGGAAACATCATTACAGAAGATATTAAAGAAGGTTGTACGATCATGAAACGTCAAGCTGAGTTATTGAAAGTAAAATTCGGTTCAGCGTTAGCAAGTGAGAGTCAAGAAAATGAAATAGTTTGTATCCCAGGTTTAAGAGGGAAAGAGCCAAAAGAAATTTCGATTCGTAATTTAGCTAGTATCATTCAAGCAAGATTAGAAGAGATTATCGAATTGGTTTATTTCGAAATCAGAAACTCAGGTTACGAGAAAAAATTAATTGGTGGTATTGTTGTAACAGGCGGGGGAGCTCAAATGAAACACATCACACAATTATTTGAATACATTACTGGAATGGATACAAGAGTTGGATACCCAACTGAACATTTGGCAAACAATAGCCATATTGAAAACTTGACAAGTCCAATGTATTCTACTGGTATTGGTTTAGTGTTAAAAGGTTTTGAATCAATGAATACAAACGTTGCGTCAGAAGTTGCAAGTACTGGAAAAGTAAGATCAACAGAAACTCCTAAAAGAGGTGGTTTCTTTGAAAAAATTGTGAATACAGGTAAAAACTGGTTCGCTGAAGAAGATTAATAAAGAGAATAACTAACAAGAAAAGAATAAACACTATGGAATTCGATTTGCCAAAAGATACATCTTCAATTATTAAAGTAATTGGTGTTGGAGGAGGAGGAAGCAATGCCGTTAATCACATGTACAACCAAGGTATAGTTGGGGTAGACTTTATCGTTTGTAACACGGATAGACAAGCATTGGATATTTCTCCAGTTCCTTTGAAAATTCAATTAGGAGCATCTTTGACTGAAGGTCGTGGAGCAGGAGCTATTCCTGAAATCGGAAAAAACTCAGCAATTGAGAACATTGATGAAATTAAAGCTTTCTTAAACAAAAACACGAAAATGGTTTTTGTTACTGCTGGTATGGGTGGTGGAACTGGTACAGGTGCTGCGCCAGTTATTGCTCAAGTAGCGAAAGAAATGGGAATATTAACAGTTGGTATCGTAACTGTTCCTTTCGGTTTTGAAGGTCGTAAAAGACGTCAACAAGCGGAAGATGGTTTAGATGAAATGAGACGTAATGTTGATACTTTATTAGTGATCAATAACGAGCGTTTACGTGAAATCAGCGGTAACTTAACGATTGGAAATGCATTCATGCAAGCGGATGATGTATTAACAATGGCTGCAAAAGGAATTGCTGAAGTTATTTCTGTTACAGGTGCAATCAACGTGGATTTCAATGATGTAAACACAGTTATGAAAGATAGCGGTGTTGCAATTATGGGAAGTGCGATGGCTGATGGTAACGATAGAGCGACTAAAGCTGTTCAACAAGCATTATCTTCTCCATTGTTAAATGATAATGATATTAGCGGAGCGAAATATGTACTGTTAAACATTACTTACGGAGCGAAAGAAGTATTGATGGACGAAATCACAGAAATTACTGATTTTATTCAAGATCAAGCTGGTTCTACTGCTGACGTTATCTGGGGTCATGGTTATGATGAAACGTTAGGAGATAAATTATGTGTTACGATTATTGCAACTGGATTTAATTCAACGCCAATTACGGGTTTTGAAAAAGCTCCACAAAAAACAGTAAGAACATTAGAAGAGGAGCCTAAAAAAGAAATTACTGCACCGTTGGAATCTCCAACGCATGTAAATACATATGTTGCAAAAACAGTTACTGAAACTGTAAATGAAGAGCCATTTTTAAAAGCTGAAGTAGTAGAGAATGTTGCACCACAACAAACGACTTTTGTTTTAGAAAATGTAATCGAAGAAGTAGTTGAAGTTCAACCTACAGCGCAAGTTGAGGAAGTTATCACTGAGCCTTTCGTTAAAGAAGAAGTGAAATTTGAATTAGAGAATACAATTGAATGGGGAATTGAAACTCCAGCTCCAGTTGCTCAAACGCAAACAACTTCAACTCCAGATTTATTTCAAACTCCAGTTTCAAATGAGCCAACAAGAACGGTTCACCAATTGGAAGATGAATTAGCTCAAAAAGCAAATTTAGATAATTATACAGCTCGTCCAGTTCTTTCTCAAGAAGAGCAACAAAGAAGAGCTCAAGAGCGTTTACAAAGAATTCAAGAATACACGCAAAAATTAAAAAGAGCGGATGGTATTAATGAATTCGAAAATGAACCAGCTTACGTTCGTCGTAACATTCAATTGGATAATTCAAAGCACAGTGCAACTGAAAAAGTAAGCCGTTTTGGAAAAAGAGCGTTTAGCAGCTTTAAGAGATATCAAATCTAAATTGTTATTGGAAGCAACTTCAGGTTCTGGAGAGGTTTCTGAAGAAGCAGCAATGAAGATTGTATTGAAATTACACAAACAAAGAATGGAAACTTATACTTTGTATGTTGAACAAAATAGAGAGGATTTAGCTGCAGATGAGTTATTTCAGGCAAAAGTGATTGAAGAATACATGCCTAAAATGATGTCAGAAGATGAAATTAGAGCAGAAGTTACTGCTGCAATTGCTTCAACTGGTGCCGCTAGTCCACAAGATATGGGTAAAGTAATGGGAGTTTTAACTGGGAAATTAGCTGGTAAAGCAGATGGAAAAGTAATCTCTACATTGGTGAAAGAAGCTTTATCTAAATAAAATGCTTAGTTAATAAAAAATTAAGAGGGTGCATATTGTACCCTCTTTTTTTCTTTTTAAAGAAGGACAGGCCTTCAAAAATATTTCGAAAAACAAGGATAAAATGTTATTTAGTTCACCCATATTTTTATACTGCTTTTTACCAATTACATTGCTTTTTTACTACCTATTAATATGGAATGTAAAAGGTAGAAACTATTGGTTATTATTTACAAGTTTAATTTTCTTTGCTTGGGGTGGAGTAAGTTACACTTCTATTTTAGTCGTATCGATTTTATTAAATTATTTGTTTGGTTTAAAAATTCAATCAAATCTTGAAAATAAAAAGGGTTATCGATGGTTGTTCGCTGGGGTTTTCACGAATTTATTACTGCTAGGTGTATTTAAATATACCAATTTCATTGTCTACAATATCAACGATTTATTGGGTTATTTGGCCATTCCAAAAGTACCTCAATCTAAAATTATATTACCAGTAGGTATCTCATTTTATACATTCCATTCGCTTTCTTACTTAGTTGATATTTATCGTAAAAAGACATCTGCACAGCGAAACATCTTAGATTTATCTTTATATATCTGTATGTTTTCCCAGTTGATTGCAGGACCAATTATCCGTTATAGCGATGTTTGGACTCAGTTAAGAGAAAGAACGCATACGATGAAAAAATTCTCTTATGGTATTGAGCGTTTTTTAATTGGATTGGGTAAAAAAGTGTTATTAGCAAATGTTTTTGCACAAGTTGCAGAAAACGTTTTCACAAGTAATTTATTTGAATTATCAGCTGCAAATGCTTGGTTGGGTATGATTTGTTATTCGTTACAAATCTATTATGATTTCTCTGGATATTCAGATATGGCTATCGGTTTAGGTAGAATGTTTGGATTTGAATTCTTGGAGAATTTCAATTTCCCTTATATCGCTCAATCTGTTAAAGATTTCTGGAGAAGATGGCATATTTCATTGGGCTCATTTTTTAGAGATTATGTATACATTCCAATCGGAGGAAATAAAGTAAAAGTTAGTAGAACCTATTTGAATTTAGTGATCGTTTTCTTTCTAACAGGATTTTGGCATGGAGCAAGTTGGACATTTATCGTTTGGGGATTATTCCACGGATTTTTCATGGTTATTGAACGTTTAGGTTTCGAAAAGTTCCTAATTAAAATTGGGCGACCTTTCAATATCATTTATACGATGTTGGTTGTAATGTTTGCTTGGGTTCTTTTTAGATCTGTAACAATCGAATCAACATTGTATTATTATGAAGCTTTATTCAATTTTAAATTCTCAAATGAGGAATCAATAAGATTCTTTAACTATTTTAATTTAGAGTTTAAAATCGCAATGGTTATTGCTTTACTTGGTGCATTTGGATTCTTTAAATGGATTTATAAATTCATCGAAAATGGAATTTTGACACCTCAGAATTCAGTAAGTAAAACATTGAGTTATACTTTTCACATTACATCAGTTCTTTTCTACGCAGCTGTATTAATTTTTTGTTCAATGTATTTAATTGCAGGAACTTATAATCCATTCATTTATTATCAATTTTAAGATGGAACACACAAAATTTCGTTCAATTCTAGTTTCTATTGTGTTTCTTGCATTAATTGCATTTCCAATCATCAATGGAAACTTAAAATTTGTGAAAGATATCGCTAATAATGAAAATAGAAAATTAGCAGACAGACCAAGTTTGACCATTAAAGACATTGAAAAATTCCCAATGAAATATGAAAGTTATTACAATGATAACTTTACGGTTCGTTCAATTTTGGTGAAATATTATGCGTTAAATAATATCAAAATCTTCAAAAAATCTCCAATTCCAGAAAGTGTTGTTATTGGTGTTGATGGTTGGATGTTCTTAGCAGGTAGAGAATATGAATCTTACCTTGGTCAAAACAATTTGAAGCCTTGGGAAATGAAAGCGATTTCAGAAGAATTAGAATATCGAAAAGAATATTTGGCAAAACGTGGGTGTAAATTTTACTTCATGGTTGCTCCAGCTAAAACGTCAATTTACCCTGAAAAAGTTTCGAATAATGAACAAAGAAAGTTTAATTCTTGGGGTGAGCAATTGGTTAAATACTTAGACAAAAATTGTCAAGTGAAGCCAATCAATGTGTATGATGTTTTAAGAAAAAACAAAAGTAAAGAGTTGTTGTATTTCAAATTGGATAATCACTGGAATAATTTAGGAGGTTTTTATGCTTCTAATGAAGTGTTAGCAAGAATGAAAGAAGAGGATACTTCTATATATTTAAACAATATTAACGATTACACAATTAAAAGAGAAAACAGAAGTATTGGTAACATTGTGAACATGTTCCCAAATGTGGAAGATTTCAAAGATTTTTATGTGAAGCCTTATCCAAAAAAAGGATATAAAGCATCTGAAGCAGCAAAAAAAGGGTATCCTGTTCCACCAATGTTTGAAGCATATAAATATGAAAATTCAAGAGAAATTGTCGGTTCAAAGAAAAAGAAACTAATGATTGTCTCAGATTCTTTCGGTGGTTACATGTTTCCTTTTATGGCTGAAACTTTTAGTAGAACGATTAAAATTTTCGATAAATGGGAATATAAGTTGAATGAGAAAATCGTTGAACAGGAAAAACCAGACGTCATGTTATTGATTTGTTTAGAGTCAAATTTGAGAAGTATTATTCGTCATAGGTCTTCATCTCATTAACAATTCTATAACTATTTAATAACTACTTTTTATTTTTTTAGTTCGATTTTTATTTCTACATTAATGTAAAATTTAATCGTATGGCTAAGAAACTAAAAATTTATGTGTTAGATACATCTGTATTACTTCATGATCATCTAGCCATTAATAATTTCGGCAATAATAACGTGTCGATTCCCATAACTGTCCTTGAAGAATTAGACAAATTCAAAGTTGGAAATGATTCCAAGAATTTTGCTGCAAGAGAAGTAATTCGTTTCATTGATAAACTTTCAGGAAATGGTGGGTTACAAGAGTGGATTTCTTTAGGTAAGAATCAAGGTAAGTTTAAAATAGTCTTGGAAAGTAATCCGAGAGAAATCAATGCTGAATATGTCTATTCAGTTGGTAAAAATGACCATAAAATAATCAATGCAGCACTTTTTTTAAAAGAAACTGATCGATAAATCGGGTGCGTATACAATTGACAATGTTGATTCTGAAGTAATAAGACATATTTTTACAAAAGGAAATGTTCCAGAAGATGGTATTTTGGGAGATAAGAAAATTCCAAATGGTTATTATATATTAAAAAACGGAAAAACATCTTCGTTGGTTGTTTACAATGCGAAGACAGATCAAATTGAGCGAATAGAAAAAGAATTCGTTTATGGAATTAAACCTAAAAATGCAGAACAAGCCTTTGCGTTTAATGCATTGTTAAATGATGATATTAAATTAGTAGCTGTTCAAGGAGTTGCAGGTACTGGTAAAACGTTGTTAGCACTAGCTTCTGCATTAGAACAAGCGAAAGGTTATCAGCAAATTATTTTAGCACGTCCAATTATTCCATTATCAAACAGAGATATTGGGTTTTTACCTGGTGATGCAAATGATAAGATTAGTCCTTACATGGAACCTTTATGGGATAATTTGAAATTCATCAAGTCACAATTTGGTGAAAATGAAAAGAAACATAAAGCAATTCTGGAGATGGAGCAATCTGGAAAAATTATCATCACTCCATTAGCATTTATTCGTGGTCGTAGTTTTTCAAATATCTTATTCATCATTGATGAAGCTCAAAATTTAACGCCGCATGAAGTAAAAACAATTATCACAAGAGCGGGTGAAAATACAAAGATAATTTTCACAGGAGATGTTCATCAAATTGATACGCCTTACTTAGATGAAAATTCAAATGGATTAGCTTATTTAATCGATCGTTTGAAAGGAAAAGACTTGTTCGCACATGTAAAATTAGAACGAGGAGAACGATCTGATTTAGCGAATTTAGCGAATGATTTATTGTAAGAATTAATAAATATTTTTGAAACGTGAGGAATAATTTCTTCACGTTTTTTTTGCGTCAAATTGTTCATTTTTATTCATACTTCATAATCAAAAAAATATTGGTTAAATTTGTTTTATGGAGCTTTTTAAAAGAACGATTTTCACGACTGTAAAATTACTGCTGTTTTGGGTTTTAGTTTTTGATTTTCAACGTGTTTTGTTTACGATTCACAACTTTGAAAAATTTGAAGGAGTTGGTTTTGGAGAATGGTTATTGGCATTTTTCTATTCGATTCGCGTGGATTTATCAATGGGGGCATTTTTGACCTTTATTCCGTTTTTGATTCTGATTTTTCATTATATCATCCCTGGAAAATGGGGTAGATATGCCTTGTTGTCAATTTTAACCTTGGAATTAATTATCGTCTCCATTGTACAAAGTGGTGAAATCAATGCTTATACTGAATGGAATCATAAGTTGACAACACGTGTTTTTATGCACCTTTCAAATCCGGATGAAGTGTTTAAATCAGCAGATTCGGGAATGACGATTTGGTTTGTAGTTTTCTTGATTCTAGAACTTGTTTTTGGATGGAAATTATTGAAGAAACTGTTCAATAAAGAACTGTTTTCTTCTCCTAAATCTATATTCATTCGAATTCCAATGTCACTTTTAGCTCTTGTTTTAATTGGCGGTTCAGTTTTCTTAACAGCTCGTGGTGGTTGGCAGCCAATTCCAATAAATACAGATGCAGCCTATTATTCTGATAAGAGTATTTCGAATGATTTATCGGTAAATTCAGTTTATTATTTTGTGAATAGTTTCCGTTTATACAATCGTTCAAATATCGATGAATTTATTCCGAAAATGGATCAAGCTGAATCGAAAAAATTGGTTGATGAATTATATAATTATCCAAGAAAACACGATCAATATGTTTTCAATTCCAAAAAACCAAACTTTGTATTTATAGTCTTAGAAGGTTGGTCAGCTGATGTTGTTGATTGTTTGGGAGAAGTCAAAGGCGCAACACCGGAATTCAATAAATTAGCAAAAGAAGGTATATTATTTACGAAGTTTAATGCATGTAGCGGGACTTCTGAAATTGGAAACTCAAGTATTTTTAGTGGTTATCCAGCTTTGCCAGAGATTTCAATTTCAATGCAACCAGATAAACATCGAAAATTACATACATTGAATGAAGACTTAGAAGGAATGGGTTATCATTCAAGTTATATTTTTAGTGGTGATTTAAAATACGGAAATATAGGTAGTTATTTCATCGATCATGGATTTGATGATGTTCAAGATGAAAAGCAATTTGATCAATCGTTATCTAGAGGGAAATTGAATTTCTACGATGAAGATTTGTATAAAAAA
The DNA here is from genome assembly GCA_021300395.1 of Fluviicola sp. GTDB lineage: Bacteria > Bacteroidota > Bacteroidia > Flavobacteriales_D > Crocinitomicaceae > CAIUKX01. The sequence goes on from JAJTEO010000010.1 coordinate 79,512, forward strand.
TTAATTCAAAACATCAATAAAACGAAAGAGCCGTTCATGCAATGTGCGTTTACAGGTTCGACGCATTCGCCTTATGATCATCCGAAACATAAAAATCAAAACTATGTTGGAGCTGAGCCTGAATATGTAAATTCCATTATTTATGGTGACGAATGCATTGGTAATTTCATGAAAGAATGTAAAAAGCAATCATGGTATAAGAATACAGTTTTTGTCTTCGTTTCTGATCATGGTCATCCTTCTCCAGTGAATCCAAATCCAAATTTATCGAGGTATTTTCATATTCCTTTTTTGATGTATGGTGAACCTATCAAAACAGAATTTAGAGGGAAACAAGTAGCTAAAATTGGTTCTCAATCGGATATTGTTGCTACCATTTTGTATCAATTGGGTGGAGATTTAACGCGTTATCCTTGGAGTAAAGATTTGTTGAATCCGAACGTTCCTGAATTTGCACTTCATACAGTTAATAGAGGTTTTGGTTGGATTTCTCCTGTAGGAAGTATGTCATACCACATGGATACAAAAATGTATTTAGAGAATTTATACAAACCAGCTGACGAGAAAAAAGAAGTCAAAAATTGTCATGCGTATTTGAATGAATTTTATAAAAGTTACAAAGAATTAGACCAAAAGAAATGAGTTTTAGCTTTCAAAAAATAGATTTTAAATCCTATAAAACAATCCTGTTTTTCGCGTTAGCAATTCGGATTTTAGCGGCAATTTTTTCAAAAGGTTATGGAATGCATGATGATCATTTTGTGATTATCGAAACAGCTTCTTCATGGTCAGAAGGAATCGATAACAGTGGTTGGTTGTCATGGAGTGAACAATCATTAGGCTCGCCGCAAGGACATAGTTTTTCGTATGTTGGAATTAATTATTTGTTTTTTAAAGCGTTTAGAGTCATCGGTTTTTCAGATCCTCAAACCTTGATGTTATTGAATCGATTAGCACATGGATTATTATCATTGTTAGTTGTATATTTTGGAATAAAAATCACAGATAAAATTTCAAATCGTAAAAATGCATTATTGGTAGGTTGGCTTTTGGCTTTTGCTTGGGTAATGCCGTTTTTATCCGTTCGAAATTTAGTGGAGATGGCGTCAATCCCTTTCTTGATGTGGGGATGTTGGTTGATCATTAAAGAAGAGAAAAAACTTAACTTTTTATATGCTGGTTTGTTAATTGGGGTGGCTATTTCGTTCCGTTATCAAATCGCCATTTTCGCTATTGCAATCGCAGCTTACTATTTTTTTAAATGGCAATTCAAGCCGTTCTTTTGGTTTTGTTTAGGAGTTGTATTGATGTTTTCAGCGACTCAAGGAATTGTCGATTCGATAGTTTGGGGATATCCTTTTGCTGAATTTATTGGCTACGCGACTTACAACATGAATGAAGGGACTCAGTACCTTCCAAATTCAAATTACTTCATGTATTTCCTTGTCTTAATGGGGGTGATGCTATTTCCATTTGGCTTATTATTGATGACAGGATTTTTCAGAACATGGAAATCTCAAGCATTTTTATTTATTCCAACAATTGCTTTCGTTCTATTTCATACGCTTTATCCAAATAGACAAGAGCGATTTGTACTTTCTGTATTACCATTTTTCATCATTTTAGGAGTGATTGGTTTTGAAAAATTAAGAGAGAAATCATTTTGGAATAAAACATGGAATACTTCATTGATCATTTTCTGGGTATTAAACACTCCATTAATGTTGTTCTTGGCGTTTACCTATACTAAGATGTCACGAGTTGAAGCGATGTATTCTTTATATGGCAACAACATCAAAGAAGAACGTATTTTGTTGGAAGGATCAGCAGAAACAAAACCATCAATGATGCCACAGTTCTATGCAAATAGTTGGGATTGTGAATTTACAGACAGAGTTGAACCAACTCAAATTCCATTGGTTGCCGAAGGTGCAAATTATGATTATATTTTCTTTTTTGGAGAGGAACAATTGGCGAAGCGTAAAGCGGAATACAAAGCAATCTATCCGAAATTGGAATTGGTAAAGGTTTGTCCACCAAGTACCTTAGATGTGATTTTAAGAAAAATGAATCATCACAATTCAAATCAGTACATCGAAGTTTGGAAAACAAATGCTCATTTTTCAAGATAAACCAATGCAAAATCAAAATATTCGTCCATTTTTCTATTTTTTAGTTGCGCTTTTTTTGATCATCACAAGTCAAGCGTTATTTGCTGACACAATGTTTGTGGATGGATTGATTTATGCAACGATTGCCAAAAATTTAGCAGAAGGGAAAGGTACATTTTGGAATTTACATTTCACCAATACGTTTATGTCTGAATTCCATGAGCATCCTCCATTAGCGATGGGCTTAGAAAGCATTTATTTTAAACTTTTTGGTACAAGTCGATTTGTAGAGAAATTCTATTCATTAACAACTTGTTTGTTGGTTGTATTTGGAATTATGAAGTTATGGATTCAATTGGGATTTCAAAAAAGTACAAGATGGAGTCCAATTCTATTTTGGATGTTTGTTCCAGTTATTTTTTGGTCGTGTAACAATAATTTGCTTGAAAACACATTGGTGATTTTCACTACTTTTTCAGTTTATTTTGCGTTAAATGGTGAAACATACGCTTTTGTTTTTGATCTTTTCAATCGTTCCACTTGCAATCATTTGGTTTATTTCACCAGAGGCTAAATTGAGTTTATGGAATTATTTTCAAATTCAAGTAGTAAAAAGTTTAGAAACAATTGTAACGGTTGAATCGCGTTTTTTCATTGTAAAGCGTATGTTTTCTGAAATGATTTTGCCAATTGTCATCGCATTGATTTTCTATTTTAGTTATTTCAAAAAACGAGTAGAACTTAGATTAACGAAAGAACAAAGAGCGACTTCATTTACTTTTCTGGCGTTAGGTTTATCCGCTGTTTTACCTATTATGGTGAGTATGAAACAAAGCGGTTTTTATATTTTGACAGCTTATCCATTTTTTGCTATTGCAGTTGCGAATTTTGTTTCGCCTCAACTTACAGCATTTACAAA
>JAJTEO010000122.1 GCA_021300395.1 Fluviicola sp.
CACAGTCTTCAATGTCTGATTTCATTTTACCAGTTTTTGAATAACCACTTTTCAATGCTTCTGCAGCTTTATCTAAACCATCTTCTCCGATCAATTTCAAGAAGTTCGTGTCCATTGACTGCATTCCAACCATGAAGAAACCAGAGTAAATAGCACCTTTGTAGTAAAGTGTTTTTTGATTTTCTTTTGTTTCTGCATTCTCAGCAGCTAAATCAATTTTTTCTTTAGCCTTTAATAATGCTTTCTTAGCACCTTCCATATCTCCCTCCATAAATGCAGGTTGAAATTGATTTTTATATGCTACAGCAGCATCTGTTTCGTTCATTTTTTGTCCATAAGACAGAGATGACATTAAAATCGATCCTACTGCAAATGATACTTTAAACCATTGTGTTTTCATACGTTGTTTTTATTAATAAGATGAATTACTAATTAAAATTCCATAAGGGTTTTAATTATTCTTCCGTTTCTGGAGCTGATTCAATATCTGTGCCATTTTCTGTTTCATCGTTAGATGCAATTGGCTCAATTGGATTTCCGTCTTCGTCTAATTCAATCTCTTCTTCATCTTCACTACGAGGTACTCTAGCAACCGCAGCGATTTCAGCATTTCCTTTTAAGTTAATTAATTTCACTCCTTGAGCAGCTCTTCCCATTGTTCTCAATGTGTCGATATGCATACGGATTGTTACACCTGCTTTCGTGATGATCATTAAATCATCTTCGTCAGTAACATTTTTGATAGCTAATAAAGGACCCGTTTTATCAGTGATATTTAATGTTTTCACACCTTTACCACCTCTGTTCGTGATTCTGTATACAGGCTCGTTGTCTTCTGGATCATTCAAGAATGTACGTTTACCGTAACCTTTACCTGAAACAACTAAGATTGTAGAATGAATATATTCAGCGCAAATCATACCGATTACAGCATCATTATCACTTGTTAAAGTTACACCTCTAACACCTGAAGCATTTCTACCCATTGGACGAACTTTTGATTCGTTAAAACGGATTGCTCTACCATTGCTAGTTGCTAATACGATTTCATGAGTTCCGCTTGTTAATTTAGCTTCTAATAACTCATCGTTTTCACGAATTGAAATTGCATTAATACCATTTGTACGTGGACGAGAATAAGCCTCTAAAGAAGTTTTCTTGATGATACCTTCTTTCGTACACATGATGATAAAGTTGTTTTGAACGTATTCTTTATCTGTTAAATCTTGAACTTTAACATAAGCTTTCACTTTGTCATCTTGTTCAATATTCAATAAGTTTTGAATTGCTCTACCTTTAGAAGTTTTACTTCCTTCTGGAATTTCGTATACACGCATCCAGAAACATCTTCCTTTTTCAGTGAAGATTAATAAGTAATTATGGTTTGTAGCAACAAATAATTGTTCTAAGAAATCTTTGTCACGAGTAGTTGAACCTTTCGATCCCATACCACCTCTGTTTTGAACTTTGAATTCAGAAAGACTAGTACGTTTAATGTAACCAGCATGAGAGATTGTTACGATTACTTCTTCATCAGCAATCAAATCTTCCATTCTCATTTCAGTTGCTGAATACTCAATTCTAGAACGACGCTCATCACCATATTTAGCTTGAATTTCTAATAATTCATCTTTAATGATTTGCATTCTTCTTTCTTTACGATCTAAAATATCTTTTAAATCAGCAATTAATTTCATTAAGTCATCGTATTCAGCACGCAATTTATCTTGCTCTAGTCCAGTTAACTGACGAAGACGCATCTCTACAATTGCTCTAGCTTGAATTTCAGACAAAGCAAAACGTTCGATTAATTTCTCTCTCGCTTCATCTGGACTTTTTGAAGCACGAATTAATTTAATTACTTCATCAATGTTATCTGATGCAATAATTAAACCTTCTAATATATGTGCTCTTTCTTCAGCTTTACGTAATTCAAATTTTGTTCTTCTTACAACAACTTCATGTCTGAATTCAACGAAATTGTAAATAATATCTTTTAAGTTTAATAATTGTGGTCTTCCATCAACCAAACAAATATTATTAACAGAGAAAGAAGTTTGAAGTTGAGTAAACTTGAATAATTTATTTAAAACAACATTAGGAATAGCATCACGTTTTAATTCGTAAACGATACGCATACCATTTCTATCAGATTCATCACGTAAATCAGAAATTCCTTCAATTTTTTTATCATTTACTAACTCAGCTGTTTTTTTAATCATTTCAGCTTTGTTAACTTGATATGGTATCTCAGTTACAATGATTTGTTCTCTTCCGTTTACCTCTTCAATTTCAGCTTTTGCACGCATTACAATACGTCCACGACCTGTTGTTAAAGCATCACGAACACCTTCGTAACCATAAATAATACCTCCAGTTGGGAAATCTGGCGCTTTTACATATTGTAATAAATCTTCACAAGCGATATCGTTGTTTTCGATATATGCATTGATACCATCAATTACTTCTGTTAAATTATGAGGAGCCATGTTTGTTGCCATACCTACAGCAATTCCACTCGCACCATTACATAATAAATTAGGGATTTTAGTAGGCATTACTGTAGGTTCTAACAAACTTTCATCAAAGTTTGGAGAGAAATCTACAGTCTCTTTATCTAAATCATCCAACATTTCTTCAGCGATTTTTTTCAATCTCGCCTCAGTATAACGCATTGCAGCAGGGCTATCACCATCTACTGAACCGAAGTTACCTTGTCCATCCACTAAAGGATAACGAAGTGACCAAGGTTGTGCCATACGCACCATTGTATCATAAACAGATGTATCTCCATGTGGGTGATACTTTCCTAAAACTTCTCCAACAATTCTTGCTGACTTTTTATGTGGTCTATTCGAAAATACTCCTAAATCTTGCATTCCGTATAATACACGTCTGTGAACAGGTTTAAAACCATCGCGTACATCAGGTAAAGCTCTTGAAACAATTACAGACATTGAATAATCAATGTAAGCAGATTTCATTTCATCTTCAATGTTAATTTGGATTATTTTTTCTCCTTCTGCCATATTAATTTTTTATTTTCAATTATTAAGTTGCTACAGTAGTAAGCAAGCTTCGAAATTAATTAATAAATCGCTACAAAAGGAAGTGGTGAATTGCTATTTATTCACAAAATTCTGTGGAAAATTGATGAAATTACTTAGTTATTAACATTTAATTCATTTTATCTTTGTAAATGGCTAAAAATTGTTTATTTAGTCGTGAAGTTTAAAGTATGGAAGCAAAATTTTCGCCAAGAGTTAAAGATGTGATTAGTTTTAGTCGTGAAGAAGCATTGCGTCTTGGGAACGATTTTATTGGTGTGGAGCATCTTTTATTAGGTATTATTAGAGAAGGTGATGGGAAAGCTGTAAGGATTTTAAAAGAATTTCATTTGGATCTTCAATCGATTAGGCAAGAAGTTGAAAGGAATTTAATTAAGAATACTAAAACAGTTAAACAACCTTTGGTTAATATTCCATTGGTAAAACAAGCTGAACGTGTACTTAAAATTACGTATTTAGAAGCTAAATTATATAAAAGTGCAATTATCGGAACAGAACATTTATTACTTTCGATTTTGAAAAGTGAAGATAATGTAGCGTGCCTTACCTTAAATAAGTATGGTGTTATTTATGATAATGTCAAAGATGAATTAGAAAATATGAGAGAACAAAACATTTCCCCAAGAGCTGAATTTCCAGGAAGTTCAGATGAAGAAGGCGAATCTTTCGCTGCACAGAAAAAACCAACTGATCCAAAATCTAAAACTCCTGTATTAGATAATTTTGGTCGTGATTTGACTAAAATGGCTGAAGCTGGAAAGTTAGATCCAATTGTTGGACGTGAAAAAGAAATTGAAAGAGTAAGTCAAATTCTTGCTAGAAGAAAGAAAAATAATCCAATCTTAATTGGTGAACCAGGAGTTGGTAAAAGTGCTATTGCTGAAGGATTAGCAATTCGTATTATTCAACGTAAAGTTTCTCGTGTTTTATTTAATAAAAGAGTAGTTTCTTTGGATTTAGCTTCTTTAGTGGCAGGTACAAAATACCGTGGTCAATTTGAAGAAAGAATGAAAGCTGTAATGCAAGAGATTGAAAAAAATCCAGACATTATTCTTTTCATTGATGAAATTCATACAATTATTGGTGCTGGTGGTGCTAGTGGTTCATTAGATGCTTCTAACATGTTCAAACCTGCATTAGCAAGAGGTGAAATGCAAGCAATTGGAGCAACAACGTTAGATGAATACCGTCAACATATTGAAAAAGATGGAGCTTTAGAAAGACGTTTCCAAAAAGTAATTATCGAACCTACTACTGTAGAGGAGACGATTCAAATTTTGAATAACATTAAAGAGCGTTATGAAGATCACCATTCTGTAACATTTACAGATGAAGCAATTGCAGCATGTGTTAAATTAACGGAAAGATACATTACAGATCGTCACCTTCCAGATAAAGCGATTGATGCTTTAGATGAAGTTGGTTCAAGAGTACATTTGACAAACATCAATGTTCCGAAAGAAATTATTGATATTGAAAAAAGTATTGAAGAGTTAAAAGATTTGAAAAACGAAGTGATCAAATCTCAACAATACGAAAAAGCTGCTGAATTACGTGATAACGAGCGTAAATTACAAGAGCAATTAGAATTAGAAACTAAAAAATGGGAAACAGAATCTAAAGCAAACAGAGTTGTTGTGACTGAAGAACATGTTGCTCAAGTTGTTTCTATGATGTGTGGAATTCCTGTTACTCGTATAGCTGAAACTGAAAGTGGTAAGCTTGTGAAAATGGGTGAGGAAATGAGAGGTAAAGTTATCGGTCAAGATGAAGCAGTTTCTAAAGTTGTTAAAGCAATTCAACGTAATAGAGCTGGTTTAAAAGATCCAAATAAACCAATCGGTTCATTTATTTTCTTAGGTCCTACAGGAGTTGGTAAAACACAATTAGCTAAAGTTTTAGCGAAATATTTATTTGATACAGAAGATGCGTTAATTCGTATTGATATGTCAGAATATATGGAGAAATTCTCTATCTCTCGTTTAGTTGGAGCGCCTCCGGGATACGTTGGATATGAAGAAGGTGGTCAATTAACTGAAAAAGTTAGAAGAAAGCCATATTCAATAGTATTATTAGATGAGATTGAAAAAGCACATCCAGATGTATTTAACTTGTTATTACAAGCTTTAGATGATGGACACATGACAGATGGTTTAGGTCGTAAAATTGACTTTAAAAACACAATCATCATAATGACTTCGAATATTGGAGCTCGTCAATTATCAGAATTTGGAACAGG
>JAJTEO010000123.1 GCA_021300395.1 Fluviicola sp.
GATTCCTTTTGAGGAAGCTAGGGAATATGTGAGGGGTTTGGGGTTGAGAAGTAATTTTGAATGGAAAGAATATACAATTACAAAAGAATTCCCTTTATCTATTCCAAAATATCCTAATAAAGTATATAAAAATTCAGGATGGATTAGTTGGGGTGATTATATAGGTACTTTTAAAATCGCATCTAATTTTTTTAAATATAAGGAATTTGATGCAGCAAGATCTTTCGTTCAATCTTTAGATTTAAAAAACACAAATGAATGGAAAGAGTTTTGTAATTCGGATAAATTTCCATCTGATTTACCTAAAAAACCAGATCAAACATATAAAAATAAAGGGTGGAATGGAATGTATGATTGGTTAGGTAGAAAAGAAGGAACTAGATATAATAGAAAATATCTAGAATTTGATGAAGCTAAAAAAATTGTACATAAATTAAAATTAAAAAATTGGAATGAATGGCTTAATTATTTAAAAAGTGAAAGTTTTAATATTGATCTCCCAAAAAATCCAAGTGAAATTTATAAAAATGGAGGTTGGATTAATTTCGGAGATTGGTTAGGAACAAATGAGATTTCAAAACATAAAAGGGAATATTTAAATTTTACAGAGGCAAGAAAGTTTGTTCAAAGTTTGAACTTAAAAAACACAACAGATTGGAGATTATTTTGTAAAACTGAAAATAAACCTCTAAATATTCCTTCAAATCCAAATAAAGTTTATTCTGAATGGATTGATTTCAGCGATTGGTTGGGTACAAACAGATTATCTAATAATAAAAGGTCTTTTTTAAATTTTGATGACGCAAAAAATTATTGCTGCAATTTAGGTTTAAAAAATGAAAAAGAATGGAGAATTTATAAAAAGGAAAATACTCTTCCTTACAATATTCCTTCTAAACCTGAAATTATTTATAAAGATAAAGGATGGAAAGGTTTTGTCGATTTTCTTAGAAAAGAAGAAAAATAAAAGAAGTATTGAAATAAGATTTTAATATTTATTATACTTCACTTCTTTAGCAGAATAGATGCCTTCATCTGGGTGGAAAACCAAATATTCCTCGCCAACTTTATTCAAAGCAGTTTTAACTCCTTTTGAACGTGCATGATTAAGCACATCTCTCAATTTTTCTCTCGGATTTTTAACAGAAATAATGAATTTTTTTCTCCAATAAAATCTTCTTTTTAACATTAAAGTAAGATTGGGTGAATCTTTGGAGGGATGATGAAATTTTAATTTATCGATTTCTGAATAGTTTAATTTTATTCTGAATGTAACTGTCTTTATCTCAAAATGATTTTCAAAAAATAGAATGTAATTTTCTCTTGTTAGAATAAGAAACAAAATAAATAGAAAAAGCAATGAACCAATAAAGATTCCAATAAAAGTATAGGTATAGATATATGATAATCCAAATAGACCTAAAAATGGAAATATTATAACCAAAATGACTTTTTGCCAAATTGAATAACAAAAAACTTTTATTTCTGAAGACATTTAATAAATTACAACTAATACTATAAACCTAAATAAACTTCGCATAATAACCACCTTTCGCTTTGATAGATTGCAACAATTGATTGGCTTTTTCAGTATTCCCAAGTTGCTGGTAACTCTTTGCGATGTACCATTCAGCTTCTTCGTCGAAATTTTGGTATTCAGATTTTAGACATTGCTCAAAAACTTGAATGGCTTTGTCGGGATTTTTTAAATTGAAATAGCACAAACCGGCATAAAAATTCGCATTTACATCGTCGGGATAGGTTTTTAAGATAACTTCCAAACGAGTTAAGGCTTTTTTGAAATTTTCCTTACCAAAAATGGCTATTGTTTTATCAATGTAATCTATGTAAGGGATATCTACAGTTTTCCATTCGTCTGTTTCTTCCGTTGAATTGGCCGTTTCTTTGTTCGCAGAAGTTCCAGTGATGATTAGTTGCTTAGACGGAATTGTAGGGCGAGAACGGTATTCGCGGTAATCCACTAATTTCAAGTCATTCAGATAAATTTCTTTCGCATTGAAGCGTTTTTTAGCCAGTTCTTTCGGAAGATTGCTTGAAGGAATGTGTTGTTTTGGTAATTCTTCGATGAACACCTCTTCTCGCTTCTCATTCTTTTCAATTTCTTCTTTTTGAACGAAATCCGCTTTCACTGTTTTAGGTTGAATTTGTTTGTATTCTGGCAACAATACCAAGGATGCAATTTCTGAAGGAATGTGAATATCCGTATGCTCCACAGCTGGTTTTTCAATATTCTTAGCAGCAATTTGAACTGCTATTTTTGATGTGGAATCATTCATTAAGAAATTAATTCCCGCTAATAGAACAATAATCAATACAGCCACAAAAAGAAACAAAAAAGAAGTTGTTTTCACCTTGAATTTACGATCGATTTTCTTTAAATCATGAAGGGAAGCTTTATTTTCTGACCAACCATCCAATGCATCGCTGTCAAAATCATTCTCCAACGACTTTTGTTCGATTGCATTTTTCACTTTTCCATTTGAAGTGGATTGATATGATTCAATGTCTTCTCTAGAAAGTGACGATTTATATATACGTTTATCTTTCATTTTTGAATTCCTTTAATTCTTCTAATTGTAGCTTAATATTTCGCTTACCATTTTGAATGTAGCTCTTCACTTTCATCAATTCCAAGTTCAATTCTGATGCGATTTCAACATAAGACTTCTCTTGTAAATAAAATAATTGAATGCATTTTTTCTGTTCTGGCTTCAAATCTTCAATGGCTTTTTCCAATGCTTCCAATTGTTTTTCTTTGGTTTGAATTTCTTCTGAATTCAGTGATTCTGATTCCAGAGAAGGAAATTGATCTGTTATAACTTCAACTCCTTTTTTTCTTAAAACCTGAAATGCTTCGTTCATCGTTACACGATACAACCACGATTTAAAAAATTCAACCGAATGCTTCGCTAATTTCGTTGGAAGTTCTTCAAAAATTTTAGAAGTGATGTCCTGCGATTCTTCTACATTTTTCAAATATTTCAATGCAACACCCATCACTAAATGGCTGTAACGCTCATATAGAATTCCGATAAACGCTGAATCTTGCTTCTCTTTGAAAAGTAAAATCAGTTCTTCATCTGAACATTGACGATATTTTTTAAGTCTAAATTGAAACATTCTATTCATTAGATGCAACGAATCTACATATTCCATAAAAAGAAATGAAATTTTTGCAAAAAAGATTCTGAAATCAAAAAGTTAATATTGAATTTTTCAATTTTTAAATGTACATTTAGTCAAGTAATCATTATTCGTTCAATCAAAGCAACATGAAAAAAATTGCATTAATCACATCAGGAGGAGATTCACCAGGAATGAACGCTTGTATTCGAGCAGTTGTAAAAACATGTCTGCACTACTCTATTGTACCTTTTGGAATCTATGATGGTTTTCAAGGAATGATTGATCGAAATGGTTATGAAATGCAATATTCCGACGTTGATAATATTATTCATCGAGGTGGAACAATTCTAGGAACAGCTCGTTGCAAAGAGTTCATGGAATTGGAAGGACGATTAAAAGCAATTGATTACTTAAAATCAGAAAACATTGATGGATTAGTTGTCATTGGTGGCGACGGATCTTTTACTGGCGCTTATCATTTAGGGCAAGAAATGAATATTCCAATCATCGGAATTCCTGGCACGATTGACAATGATATTTATGGAACGGATCACACGATTGGATATGATACAGCATTGAATACAGTGACTGAAGCCGTTGATAAAATCAGAGATACTGCAGCAAGTCATCACCGCATATTTTTCATCGAAGTGATGGGAAGAGATGCTGGTTTTATTGCGTTAAATTCTGCTATTTCTTCTGGAGCTGAGAATGTGTTGATTCCTGAAAAGCACATGGACATTGAAAAATTAGTTCGTGATATTAAAGCTCAAAACAAAGGTCGTAGAGGCTCTATCATTATAGTTGCTGAAGGAGACGAATGGGGCGGCGCGTTGGAATTAATGGAAAAAGTTAAACCTTTCCTACCCGATTACGATTTACGTTGTTCTGTACTTGGTCATATTCAACGAGGTGGTAGTCCTTCCGCTTTAGATCGTATAATAGCAACTCGAATGGGTTCGTATGCTGTCGAATTGCTAATGGAAGGAAAAACGAATTTAATGATTGGAACAGAAGGTGATCATTTAGTTACTTGCTCGATTGAAGAAGGAATCAAAGAAAATTCTATTCCTGATTTGAAAAAAATCAAATTGTTAGCCAAATTGAGAACGAAATAATATCTTTCAATTTTCATTTAGTACCTTTGTTCTTCATTAATTAAGAACATGGAATTCATTTCTCAAGAATTGGATGATTACGTATGTGATCACACAGACATCGAATCAGATTTACTAAAAGAATTAAATCGAGAAACAAACGTTAAAGTTTTAAATCCTAGAATGTTGAGCGGACATTATCAAGGGAGAGTTTTAAGTATGCTTTCAAAAATGATTCAACCAAATCGAATTCTTGAATTAGGAACGTATACTGGTTATTCAGCACTTTGTTTGGCAGAAGGATTATCTGATAAAGGACTTTTAATTACTGTTGATGTAAATCCTGAATTAGAAGAAATGGTGGATAAATACATTCAAAAATCTCCTTACAAAAATCAAATTCAACAAATCATCGGAAATGGAATGGACGTGATTCCATCCTTAAACGAAGAATTTGACATTGTATTTATCGATGCGGACAAACGAAATTACGCTGCTTATTATGATCTAGTTTTTGATAAAGTACGAAAAGGTGGCTATATCATTTCGGATAATGTACTTTGGTCTGGAAAAGTTGTAAATGAATATGAAAAATCAGATCTTGATACAAAAATCCTAAAAGATTTTAATGCTCAATTACATAATGACCCAAGAGTTGAAAATGTATTGTTACCAATTCGAGATGGTTTAATGATTGTGCGAAAAATACAGTAAATTCAACACTTATACATTATTATTTAGTTTTTTATTGAAAAACACTAAAACGTTTTAGTTTATTTTGTAATTTCGCAAGATAAACTATAAAACTATGAAACAGATAATTGCATTTTTATCTACCAACCTAATTGCGCTTTCAATCTATTCTCAATGTTCAGGAAATGAACCAATCATATTTTTAGGAAATGATACCGTTGTTTGTCAAGGTCAAAATCTTACACTCACAGCCGCGAATGGTTATGACATCTATACTTGGTCAAGCTTACTTTCAAATCCCGGTCAATATGCAGTTTCAACATCTCCAAATAACGTTCACAATAATTTTAACTATTGTAGCGATCATTCAACAGGTACTGGTAAAATGTATATCGCCAACGGCTCGGATCTCGCGAATACCATCGTATGGTCACAAACAATTACTGTTCAACCAAATACAAATTATAATTTTTCAACTTGGGTGACGAGTGTAGAAAGCACTACAAATCCAGCAATACTTCAGTTTTTTGTCAATAACATTCAAATTGGAAATGTTTTTTCACCCTCAACATCAGGTTGTAATTGGACTCAATTTTACAATTTATGGAATTCTGGATCAAATACAACTGCAACTATTTCAATCAAAAATCAAAATATAGATGGTGCTGGAAATGATTTTGCCTTAGATGATATTTCATTTATTCCTTATTGCTTAAATCAAGATACGATTACAGTTATTTTTGATACAATTGAAGCAAATGCAGGTCAAGATTTAACATTTTGTTCAAACGAACCAGAATTATTAATAGGAAGTTCAAATACACCTGGAAGTTCGTATTTGTGGAATACAACACAAACTCAAAGTTCAATTACACCATCAAATGCTGGTCAGTATACATTAACTGTTACTTCTCCAAATGGTTGCACTGATACTGATGATGCTACAGTTACCATCAATCAAACTCCAACGGCCTTATTTACAGTCACACCATCAACTGAAGTTGTTCCATTTGAAGGAATCATTACGAATCAAAGTCAAAATGCGACTTCATATTTATGGGATTTCGGAAATGGGTTAACACAAGTCACTACAGACTTAACTGATGTTTCTTCAATTTACCAAACTATTGGAGATTACACAATTACTTTAATTGCAAGCAATGCAAACAATTGCTTCGATACTTCATCAGTCGAAATTCATGGAATTTTACCAGAAAATTTAACCGCAACCAATGTTTTTTCACCAAATGGAGATGGAATAAATGATGAATATCATTTCAGATTAGAAAATATAACGGAATTAAATTTAACCATCTTAAATCGTTGGGGAAATGAAATTTACACAATAGATACTCCTAGCCAATCATGGAACGGTAAAGATAAAGCCGGAGAAGATTGTTTAAATGGTGTTTATTTCTACAAATATTCAGCAAAGGGTGCTATGAAAAATACATTTGAAGGTCAAGGCTATATCCACCTAATCAAATAAATCGAAAACAATAAAGCGATGGTTTTCATACTTCCATCGCTTTATTTATTCTAAAATGCTTTGCATGCTTTATTGATAAACCAATCATCCTTTTTTGTCATCTTTGGTGTTATTGGATGAATGATTAAATCCGGAATTTTTATCAATTGCGAATTTTCTACTCGTTCGAGTTGAGAATAAAAAGTATTTGGATTAACCGTCATTTTGAAATTAGTATATGGCAATTTTACATGCAAAGTACCTGCAT
>JAJTEO010000124.1 GCA_021300395.1 Fluviicola sp.
ATTTAATAGAAATCGTTTTCTTCGAATTTATTTTGGTATTCATTTTATTATTGTTTTATTTTCTTTTATAACTTGTATATCTTTTTCGAGAAGTATTCACCATTTGCTTTTACAAGAACATTGTATACTGAGTTTGACAAAGCGCTCACATTCAACACATTTGAAGTACCTTCAATGATTTTTCTTCCTTGCAAATCATAAACTTCAACACTTTGTAAATTTTCATAACCAGTTAAAATAATCTCTTCATTTTTGTAATTAATATTATCATTATTACATGTGTTTTTAATACTAATAATTTTAGTCTCAGTAAGGTCACCATCAACATCAACTTGAGATAATCTATAATAATATATAGGTGAATTCCCTGTAATTGAAACAGTTGAGGAATAAGAATGATTATTCGTGCTATTTCCAATGGCATCAATACGATCAACTTCAACAAATAATTCCCCATCAATTGATTCTTCTAATAAGAAATAATCGTTATTTGTTTCAGAAGCCGTTCTCCAATTAATTTCATTTACATCACATAAATTTCTACCATATATTGAATAAAGTTCAATTGGTAATGGAATACTACATGAACCAGTTGAACCAGACATTTCGATATATAAAGGTGAGATTGCTCCACCATTCCCATCAACTACTAATGCATAACGATTCCCAGGTGTTAAACTTGACAAATTGAATTGTTGATTATTACTTGAACCTGATGTACCAGTATATCTAGGACTTCTATAAGTATCATTCACTGCATCCGTTGGACAACCACCAGTAGGTACTGTTTGACTTCCAGATACGCATTGACTTGCTGCATTAACTACCAATGATTGAACAATCGCTGATACACCAGAAATTGTTATTGTTGCAGTTGTTGAATTTGCCGTGAAATAAAACCATGCAGAATTATTTTTGGCAGCATTCCATTGACAACCACTTGGATAGGTAGGTGAAACATTTGGATCATTAGCGTTGCCTGAATACCCATTGATTGTTGCTTTTAAAATAGTACCTGTAGAAATACATTGAGGTGAAGAACAAGCATCATTTGTAGTAGTTGCAGTAATGTCTTGATATGTTAATATAGGTCCAAAAACTAATTCAACTTTAGAAAAAGCAATCTCAGTCGAAGTATTTTCGATAATCTCTAAAGTCCAGGTTCCGTTTGGATTTTCACCATTGACTGTAGAATAAGAATTAGAAGTTGCTACTCTGTAATAACCTATACTATAAGGCTCTTGGGTTGATGAAGATGGTGTTGTTAACAAAGCATCATCTCTGTACTTAATATCAACATTAATTATAGAAGTCGCAGCAAAACCGCCAGCAGCACAAATATTAATAATAGTTCCTGATGGAGACTTTATTCTTATTGCATATGTACTCAAATTAAGACCTGAATTAACACCATTCCCTAATGTTAAATTGATTTGTTTTAGTACAATACCACTATTTGATAAACTAGAAGCCAAACCTGACACAACAATAGGTCTAGAAAAGGCAGTACCCCAAGCATTAGCTGAATTCCAAGAATCATGAGCAGCTGCAGTTGAATTTGAGAAAGTTTGAGCCTTTGATAAGGTTGACAATAAGATTGAAACGACAATCAATACCTTCTTTGTTAAATCAATTTTTTTCATAGAGTAAATTGTTGATAGTAGCAATTGACTCAAAGTTATTGCAACAATACTCCTTACTGAATTGAATTAATGTTTAGTAATAAAAATTAAGGAAAATGTAATATTTTGTAATCATTTAAAAAATTGATTATCAGAATATTTAAAAACTAATAAAGTAGTTTTATTTAAGGGTTAAAAATTAAAAATAGGTGTAAAAATCCTACTTTTTCTTAATTAAAAACAAATATTTTTGAATATAAATCATCAATATTTTTATTTAAATATTTTTCTAATGATTTACTATTTTTGAGATTTTCTTTTTCAATAATTTCTTTAGGAATAAAGCAGATTGCATGTATTCTAAATATTTCTTGCATCACATATGATTTTTGAAAAAGATCTTTATGCTGAAATAAGATTGAATCTGAATCAAGTTTTAAAGAAAATACTCCACCATTATTTGTAAACACTTGATCTTGTTGAATTTTTAAATCACTTTTTTTATTCAAATATTCAACCATTCTGAATTTTGTCACCGATATATCATTCTCAAATAAGAATACGTTTTGCTTTTTTGCTAAAGCGAAAAGCAACCAATGAGCAAAAGGACGAAGTATTTTTGATGAAGAATGTTCAATTGTAAACTCTTTACCATAATTATCTAGTACTATTAATGAAATAATATAATCTCTTGTTGTTTCATCAAAATCAAAAACAATCTTATTTACAGCAATTATTTCTTGTTCAACAATACTATTATTTTCAAACAATGATATAGTCTTAGAATTTTTTACAATTGAAAAATACAATAAAAAATATGTATTTATGATACTAATAAAACAGGCTAGTGTTATTAAAAACACAGTAAGGGTATAGGGATATAAAAAACTCAATTGATTAGGGAAAACCTTTGTTAAAGGCAATATTAATTGGGTTAGTGGCAACAGGATAAAGACCGATAAAAAGACATTGTTTATCAATTTATTGGAAATAACTTTTTTAAGTGATTGAAATAAAGCAAAACAAACTAAAGAGAATATTCCAATTGATATAAAAGAATCAACCGCTATAATTATATATTGAAGTGAACTAGGAAGTGAATCACCTTTACGATCCGCATAACTGAATAATGTTGTTATAATTGTAAAAGCTATAAATACATTGATTACCCATTGCTCACGATTTCTGAAAAATGAAAATTTGTATCTTAAAGTATTGAATGCATTTGTAAAATATGGTAAAGAAGCAAATAAAAATAAATTACTAAATGCTGAAATTACACGGTCATTTACAATACTGCTTAAATTGATTACTTGATTGTCTTGCCATTTGTAAAGTGCAACAAAAGACCAAGATAAAAATGCTAATGCGATATATAATAAGCCTCGATAATCTTTGTTTTTATCCTCTTTTCGATTAGAAAACCATATCAAAAACAAAATTAGAAAGCCAAAAAATGAAATTCCAAGTAAACTTAATAAGTAAAACTGTTTAAATGACATTTACACTCATTTTAGAAACGAGTGTAAATGTACATAATATATTTTAGACTTGATTTTGACTAATTCAATAAATATTTATGAAAAACAGTTAAACTTTGTGTATCAAAATCTTTTCTACCTTTAACAACCATGTATTTTGCTTTTAATTGGTGCAAAACATATTGGTGTGACTCCATTCCCAGAGGATTTTCTTCATTTAACAATAAATATCTTTGAGTAGAATCAACTAAAGACTTCAATACAGAAATCTTGTTTTGTTCGATGTATATTTTAATTAATAATAAACGAGAAAAAATAGAGAAAAAATAATTTGAAGAATAGATAATATTCTGTAATAATTGAATTGCTTTTCTATATTCTTTTGCTTTTTCAAAGATCACAGCTTTCAAAAATTGTTCTAAAATTTTACCCTCTCCCTTAAAATAAATATGATTTTTATCTAACAACTGTTGAGCTTCCTCAATATTATCATCTAATATCATAAATAAGATCTTGTAGAATAAAGTATTATTATTAATAATCGAAAACTTTGTTTGATCAGTGAAAATTGTATCTGCAATTTCTATTAATTCATCCACTTCTTTTCCTTTGAAAAAATTCAATCTTAATTCTAAAAAGTTCAATTTTCGCTCAAAATCAAAATACGATTTATCTTTCAATTCTATTTGATTCATGATTTTTTTAGCCTCATTTAAATACTCAAATAAAGACTCATTTTCAAAATTTAATTTCGCTAAAGAAACATAAAGAGACGATTTTAGTAAAGGATTATTAATTTCTAAAATATGTTTTTTAATTTCCTCTAAGTATTTAGACTTTTCCTCTTTTATCAAAGAACTTTTTTCTAAATAAATATTTGAAATATTATTATAATAATCAGTTATAGATTTTTTATAAATTGACTCATTTAATTCAGCTAATTTTTGATTATACTCAAAAACCTTTTCAATTTTTTTCTCATTTTGAGATGCGTAAATCATACTAATCTTACCTTTCAATGCATTTGTTTGGTAGATCATTTCATCCTCCTCAATTGATTTTAAGTAAGCTTTATCATAATAATGATTCACTAAATCTGTATTCCCTTTTTTTACTAAAAAATTTGCTAAAAGGATATTTCTAAAACTTGAGGTCTTATCTAGATACTCATCTTCTAATATTATTTTCTCTATTATGGAAGTATAAAAATTAGTCAATCGCCTAACTTTTAATTCCTTTTCTTTTTCAGAAGAATTTGGCCATGTTTTGTTAACTTCTTTAATCAAAAAAACATTTAAATTATCTAATGTGTTCTCATGATTAGCTAAATAATTTTTAAATAGAACTAACCTCTTATCATTGCTATTTCTACATTTTAGCAATAAATTATTTTGCTGCTGTTTGCTTAAATCTTTAATTAAATTGTAAAGTTTGTTGCCTATCATTTTATTTCGAATTTTGAAGATTTGTCCCAAAATTATGAGCCAAATCTCCAAAATCACAGAATTTAAATATTACAAAACATTACAAAAAACACACAAACAACTGTTTTTTAAACAGATAACAGACAGTCATCTTGTTCAACCATTGAGTTGTTTTTAATGTAAATTTTTTGAACAACTCCCTCTACTGTTGAGTTTATTGTTGATTCCATCTTCATCGCCTCAATAACAAATAAAGGTGTTCCTTTTATAATTTTATCACCTTCTTTCACTTTAATCTCTACTAATTTACCCTGAAGTGGAGCCCCTACTTCATTGTCACTAGAAACTTTAACATTTGAAACTTTATCAATTTTTATTTTATTGTCTTTTATTAATACATTTCTAGTTTGTCCATTTATTTGAAAATAAACTTCTCTGAATCCATCTTCATTTGGTTCCCCCATGTATCTAAAACGAATTAATAAATTTTTACCTGATTCTAGATTAACAATAATTTCTTCATTCGATTTTAAAGGATAATAAAATGCCGGTGTTGGAAGGCTTTCAACTTTACCAAAATATTTATTAAATGTATAAAACTCTTCAAAAACCTTCGGATACATTATATATGATGTGTATGGTTTGACATCTTTTAGTATTATTTTTTGAAGTTCCTTTGGAAATCCTCCAAATGGTTGTCCTAAATCACCTTTAAAAAGTTGTTTCACTGAATCAGGAAATGAAATTGTCTCCCCTTTTTCAAAGATATCATCAACCGAATAATTATTTGAAGTCATAAACATTGCCATATCACCTACTACTTTAGATGACGGTGTAACTTTAACGATGTCCCCAAATAATTGATTCACTTTCACATAATTCTCTTTAACCAACTCAAATTTATCTTCCAAGCCTAAACCTCTTGCCTGAGGTAATAGATTAGAATATTGTCCCCCTGGAATTTCATGATTATAAACTTCTGCTGTTCCAGCCTTTAATTCTGATTCAAATGGATAATAATACTCTCTGACAATTTCAAAATAATTTGAAAATTCATTTAATTTTTGAAGATCGATTGGATTTTCTCTTTCATGTCCCTTAAAAGCCGCTACAATTGAATTAAAATTAGGCTGAGATGTTAATCCACTCATCGAAGCTAAAGCAACATCAACAACATCAACATCCGCTTCAATCGCTTTTAAATATGTAGACGACTGAATTGAAGATGTGTCGTGTGTATGAAGATGAATTGGAATTGAAACATTTTGTTTCAAAGCTTTAATTAAGACTTCCGCAGCGTATGGCTTCAGTAAACCAGCCATATCCTTAATACACAGCATATGTGCTCCTGCGGCTTCTAATTGTTTTGCTAAGTCAATATAATAATCTAAATTAAATTTTGTTCGATTTGAATCCATTATATCACCTGTATAACAAATACAAGCCTCTGCCAAAGAATTTGTTTTTTCTCTTACAATCTTGATACTATGCGTCATACCCTCAATCCAGTTTAATGAATCAAAAATTCTAAACACATCTATACCATTTTCAGCACTCTTTACTATAAATTTTTCAATGACATTATCAGGGTAAGCAGCATATCCAACAGCATTTGTACCTCTAAACAACATTTGCAATAAAATATTTGGCGCTGCTTTTCGGATCAAACGTAATCTTTCCCATGGATCTTCGTGTAAAAATCGCATACAAACGTCAAAAGTAGCTCCACCCCAAACTTCCAAAGAAAATAATTCAGGAATTGATTTTGCATAACCCTCCAACATTTTTAAAATATCATCATTTCTTAATCTTGTTGCAAACAAAGACTGGTGCGCATCTCTTAATGTTGTATCGGTATAAAAAATCTTTTTCTCCTCTTTTATATAATTTACAAATCCTTCTCTTCCAAGTTCATTTAATAAATCTTTAGTCCCTTTTGGAAAACTTGCTTTTTTATCATAATCAGGAATATGTAATTTTCTAAATGTTTTCTTTTCATCATACATCTTTACGTCAGGATGACCATTCACTTTTAATTCCCCTAAATACTTTAATAATTTAGTACCTCTATCTTTGTCAAAACCATATTTAGGAATTAGCAATTGCGGATTTTCTTGAATAAATCCAACATTTGTTTCTCCTGATTGGAAAATTGGATTTTCCATAACATTTACCAAGAATGGAATGTTCGTTTTTACACCACGAATACGAAATTCTTCTAGTGTTCTTTTCAACCTTAAAGCTGCACCTTTTAATGTTCTACCACTTGCTGATACTTTTACAAGCATCGAATCGAAGAACGGTGATATTTTAACACCTGAATAACTACTTCCTTCATCTAAACGAATTCCGTAACCACCTGCATTTCTGTATGCTATAATAGTTCCAAAATCAGGTTTAAAATCGTTTTCCGGATCTTCTGTAGTAACTCGACATTGAATTGCCCATCCATTACATTTTACATCCTCTTGAGAATTGATAAAAATTTGATTATGACTTAGAGAATAACCTGCAGCAATAATAATTTGTGAACGAACGATATCAATCCCCGTTATTTCTTCTGTAATTGTGTGCTCGACTTGAATCCTTGGATTCACTTCAATAAAGTATATATTCTCATCTTTATCAACTAAAAACTCAACAGTCCCTGCATTATTATAACCTACATGCTTAGCTAAATTGACAGCATGTTGATATAGTTTATCTTTTGCATTTTGACTTAATATTGATGGTGCAATCTCAATTACTTTTTGAAATCTTCTTTGAACAGAACAATCTCTTTCAAATAAATGAACAATGTTTCCATAATTATCTCCTAAAATCTGAACCTCAATATGTTTAGGATTCTCAATATATTTCTCAATGAAAATTGTTGAATCACCGAAAGCTTTAAGCGCTTCATTTGCTGCATCATTATAGGAATTGATTACTTCTGACTCAGATCTTACTACTCTCATCCCTCTTCCTCCTCCTCCAGCTGATGCTTTTAACATAACAGGAAATCCAATTCTTTTGGATTCATTTAAAGCATCTTCAGGTGTCTTTATTGAAATCTGACTATCGGGAATTAACGGCACATTAATTTCTTTCGCTTGAATTTTAGAATTCACCTTATCTCCTAGTTTTTCCATAACATCTGGTCGTGGTCCAACAAAGATGATTCCTTCTTCTTGACATCTTTTTGCTAATTGAACGTTTTCAGATAAGAAACCATAACCTGGATGAATAGCATCTACATTGTTTTTTTTAGCAACTGAAATAATTTCTTCAATATCCAAATAGGGTTTTAATGGCTCTGTTTCATCGCCTATTTGAAAACTCTGATCTGCTTTATATCTATGTAATGAATACCTATCTTCATAAGTATACACAGCAACTGTTCTAATATTTAATTCTGTTGCAGCACGAAATATTCTAATTGCTATTTCGCCTCTATTTGCTACTAATAATTTGTTAATCTGCTTGATTTTTTGAACTGTTTTCATTACATAATTAATATTACAACATAAAATAAAAAAGCCTTCCACAAAAGAAGGCTTTAATAACACACTATGATTTCTGAACTTTCAAAATCGCTATTTTTTCAATTTTAGAAATCACCATGAATTAATTTAAAAAACTATTTACTTACTATGTTGCAAAAGTAACACTTTGATATTGGATAATTATCAGATCAATATTAATTAACTTAACATCAAAAACCATAAATAAATAAACATAAAATGATGATATACAATTATTTAAATGGGAATAAAGTTCAAAAATATTAGGACACTTTAAAGAATAAAAAATCGAAATTTTTGACAAAAAAAAACCTCCCGAAAGGGAGGTTAAAATCATCAAAATCATAATAAGAATTAACTAACAGCCATTAATCAAATCCTGATGATTTTGTTTCACTCAATCTTCGTAAAACTAAACCTAACTATTAAACTACGTTACAAATTTAAACCATTTTTCCCTTCCTTTTTACATTTAGGACATTTTAAAACCTAATATCACCTAGCCAAACAAACGGTTTAAACTATTGATTTTAAACAATTTATTGATTTGTATTAATTATTTGAAATAAGACAAAATAACATTGTTTAAGTCTTAAAATGGTGTTTTATTTATTAATAAAATATATTCATTAGGACAATACCTAAGGCTATTTCCTTATTATTGTAATTGTACCCGTATCAGCTTTTCGCTCTGTATTGTATTCAATGATGAAATAATAAGAAGCAACAGGCAATTGTTCGCCATTATATTTTCCATCCCATGGTTTTGTTTCGTATTTACC
>JAJTEO010000125.1 GCA_021300395.1 Fluviicola sp.
AAATAACAAATTCCTTGAAAATGAAGTGCTTCTTCTTTATTTAAAACTTCATTTACAAATTCAGATTGATGCTTATTTCTTTCTGATTTTAAACTGTCTGAATTGTAACTTTGATTAAACCCAAAGAATGAAATAAATAGGAATAAACCACTGAAAATTAATTTCATCGAGTTCCAAAAATTGAACTTCCAACTCTGACCATTGTACTTCCTTCTTCAATCGCTAGTTGATAATCTCCACTCATTCCCATTGAGATTTCTTTAAAATCATCATTGAAAGTGAAGTAATAACTTTTAATCAATTGGAAATAATCTTCTAATTGCTGAAATTCTTTTCTAACCACATCTTCATTTTCAGTAAACGAAGCCATTCCCATAACACCAACTAAGTGAACGTTATGTAAATCTATGAATTCAGGGTTTTCGATTAATTCTTTTGCTTCTTCGAAATCTAATCCAAATTTTGTGTCTTCTTGAGCGACGTGAAATTGAAGTAAGCAATCAATAATTCGATTGTTTTTTTTCGCTTCTTTATCGATTTCTTTCAACAATTTAAAACTATCCACTGAATGAATTAAATGAACGTAAGGAGCAATGTATTTAACTTTATTCGTTTGTAAATGACCGATTAAATGCCATTTAATATCTTTCGGAAGAACTTCCCATTTCTCAGTCATTTCTTGAACTTTGTTCTCACCAAAATGACGTTGACCAGCATCATACACTTCTTGTAAAGCAGCTACAGGCTTTGTTTTTGAAACAGCTACCAATGTAACGTGTTCAGGTATTGTTTTACGAATCGCGTCTAAATTTTCTTTGATCATTCGTTGATGTTGTAAATAGTTAATCCACTTCTCATTTTTGGTTCAACCCAAGTTGACTTTGGAGGCATAATCATTTGATTGTCTGCAACTCTCTTCACTTGTTCCATTGAAACAGGAAATAAGATAAAAGCAATCTTGAATTTACCTTTTGTAACTTTTTCTTCAATAGATGAAATTGATTCAGCACCACTTACAAATTCAATGTTTTCATCTGTTTTTAAGTCGTGAATTCCTAAAATCGGAGTCAAAACAAATTGCGTTAAAATTTCTGGATCTAAACATTTTACAGGATGATTTTCATCAACGATTGATTTTTTACAATCTAAAATGTACCAATCTCCTTCCAAGCACATCGTCATTTGATGTTCATGAGCAGGTTTTTGTGAAGAAGAGATGTTCGAAATTTCAAATGAATTTTTCAACTTTTCTAAAAATGCTTCTTTTGATAAGCCATTTAAGGTTTTGACAATTCTATTGAATTCTAGAATTTTAAGTCGTTGTTCATCAATAAAATAAGACAAGAAAAAATCTTTGTTGGGTGTCAACGGATTTGTAGATCTAATTTTAGCCAAAGCAGCTGATGAAGCAGAACGATGATGTCCATCTGCAATATAAGTTGCTTCAATTTTATCGAAAGCTAAAATGATTGCGTCTTTCTCATCTTGAGTTAGTACCCAAAGTTCATGTTTGATTCGATCTGTTGTTGTGAATTCATATTCAGGGCGAACAGATGTCGCTTTTTGAATAATCGCATCTACTTTCTCATCATGCGGATAGGAGAGAAGCACTGGTTCAGCATTGTAACCCACAATATCCAAATAATTTGTAAACATGGCT
Organism: Fluviicola sp.; assembly: GCA_021300395.1. Lineage (GTDB taxonomy): Bacteria > Bacteroidota > Bacteroidia > Flavobacteriales_D > Crocinitomicaceae > CAIUKX01. The sequence continues at coordinate 1,661 of JAJTEO010000125.1, forward strand.
TCACGAGATGTCAATGTGGCTTCATGTTTTTTGATCAAATCATTGTCGTATTCTTCAACGCTCGCACCTGCAACAATTCCAGTAAAGGCATGACCATTTTTTGTCTGACGATAGATGTAAATCGTTTCTTCTTGATCTTCAAATAAAATACCTTCCTTAATAAAAGCAGCATATTGATCTTTCACCAATTGAAATCGCTCAGTTGAATTCGGTTTCGTTTTAATTGAACTTCCAAATTCAGGATTGATAATATGTAAAAATGTAAAAGGATTGTCTTCCAACTTTGCCTTCAATACATTTTTTTTATAAGAATAGTAAGGACGTATTGCAACCAAATGCACCAAATCACGAACAGGTCTTAAAGCTTTAAAAGGTTTTATTTTAGTCATTTTCTTTTAGAAATTAGATTCTTAGAAACTAGAAGTTAGACTCAAAAATTTAAGTCTAACTTCTAAATATCTATTTTCTAGATGTCTAGTTTAATTTCCCAAATTGTCCGATAATCAAATCAGCTAATTCAGATCCAATTCTATCTTGAGCTTCTAAAGTTGCAGCTCCGATGTGAGGAGTTGTTGCAATTTTAGCATTGTTTAATAAATCTTTTCTTGGATTTGGTTCATTGTCGAAAACGTCTAAAGCAGCAGCTGCAACTTTTCCACTTTCAATAGCAGCTAATAAATCCGTTTCGTTGATTACTCCACCACGAGCAGCGTTCACTAAACGAACACCTTTCTTCATGATTTCGAATTCTTTAGTAGTGATAACCGCAGAACCATCCGCTTGTTTTGGAACGTGGATTGAGATGTAATCAGCCACTTTAATTCCTTCTTCTAAAGATGCAATTGGAGTAATTTCAACTTTTGCAGTTTGTTTTGTTCCAATTTGAACTTCGATTGTAATTGGTTCTTTGATAAAGCTATCAACAGCAACAACATCCATTCCTGCTCCTAAAGCATAAGAAGCTAAACTTTGTCCAATTCTTCCGAATCCAATAATAGTTAAAGTTTTTCCTCTTAACTCAACACCTTTTGCATAGTTTTTCTTCAATACAGAGAAATCTCCAGTTTCCATGTTTTTGAAAGAATCATTTAAGAATCTTGAAATAGAAAATAAATTCCCCATTACCAATTCCGCAACAGATTGAGAAGAAGATGCAGGTGTATTGATAACCGTCAAACCTTTCTCACGAGCATAAGCAACATCGATATTATCCATACCAACACCACCACGTCCAATTAATTTTAAATTTGGACAAGCATCGATCACTTCTTTACGAACAGTTGTAGCACTTCTCACTAAAACCATTTCAATGTTATTTTCATTTACAGCTTTCGCTAAATCTTCTTGATTTACTTTTTCTGTAATTACAGTATATCCTGCTTTTTCTAATAATTCCTGACCCAATGCAGAAATTCCATCGTTTGCTAATATTTTCACTTTTCTAAAATTTTCAATTTTAAATTTTGGATTTTGAATTAGTAACTCAAAATCCAAAATCAATAATTATTTATTAACGTCTAATTTTTTTGAGAATTGAATTTAAAAATTCAACATTCAAAATCAATCATCCAAAATGGCAGTTGAGCGAAGTCGAAACTAGCCGTTTGTTCTAGTAAATTCTTTCATTACATCCACCAATACTTGAACGCTTTCAATTGGTAATGCATTGTAGATAGACGCTCTGTATCCACCAGTTGATCTGTGACCTGGTAAACCAACAATTCCTGCTTCTTTCCACATTTTATCAAATAATTCATTTTTTGAATCATCTTTTAATGTGAACGTAACATTCATGTTTGAACGATCTTCAGTTGCTACAGAACCATTGAATAATGGATTTGCATCAATTTCGCTATATAATAAAGCTGCTTTTGCGTTGTTTTTAGCTGCAATCGTTTTCACACCACCGTTTGCAATCATATTACGTAAGTTTAACATTGCTACGTAAACTGAAAATACAGGTGGTGTATTCAACATTGATTCTTTTTCAACTTGTTGTTTCAAATCCAAATAAGTTGGCATGAATGGAGAAGTTGATTTCCCTAAAACATCATCTTTTACAATGTATAAAGTTGCTCCAGCTGGTCCAAGATTTTTTTGTGCTCCAGCGTAGATTAAATCAAAATCACCCACATTAATTTCTTGAGCGAAAATATCAGAAGACATATCGCAAACTAATGGTAAACTTGTTTTAGGGAATTCTTTAAATTGAGTTCCGTAAATCGTATTGTTAGATGTGAAATGTAAATAATCAACATCGTTTGGAATCACAAAGTTTTTAGGAATATAAGAGAAGTTTTTATCTTCAGAAGAAGCGATCACATTTACATCAACTCCAACTTTTTTAGCTTCTTTAATTGCTCCTGAAGCCCAAGTTCCAGTATTAATATAAGCTGCTTTTTTAGTGTCACGCATCATATTTAATGCAGCGATTGTAAAACCTAAAGTTGCTCCTCCTTGTAAATAAGCTACTGAATATCCTGCAGGAACATTTAATGCTTTTTTCACTAAGTCAATTGCTTCGTCCATTACGGCAACGAAATCTTTGTGACGATGAGAAACTTCAAGAATTGATAATCCGTTAAAATCAAGAACTGCATCAGCTGCTTGTTTGAAAACGTCCTGAGGTAAAATACAAGGACCTGCTCCGAAATTGTGTTTCATTGTTTGATGTTTTTTGTTTGCTTATTTACTTTTACAAAATTGTCAATAATTTTTATTTTACAGCTTATTTTTATTTCGTAAAAGCGTTAAAATTTTAATTAATGGATAAAAAAAAATGGCCTCCCGAATTGGAAAGCCATTTTAAAATTATGCTTCAGTTGCTTTTTCTTTTTTTGGAGCAGCTTTTTTAGCAGGCGCCTTTTTTTCTTTTACTGCTTTTACTTCAGTTACAGGAGCTGTAGAAGTTGTTTTTTTACGAGGACGAGTTATTCCGAATGAACCCATTGCTCTTTTTCCTTTTGCAGTTTTTTTATCTCCTCTTCCCATATTTATTTTGTTTAATTTGTTATCTAATTTAGATTAGTACAAATATATGAATGTATTTCAAAGAAATAAATCATTTTATGTATATTTTTTTTTAGATTTTTGCTTTAATTATTAAATAAGAGCAACATTCAACTTTAATTATTAAAACATTTGTGAATATTATAACTCAAATATAAAAAACAACTTTTCGCAAAATTGCCTATTTAATTTAAAAATTATTTTTTAGAACTATACTTTTAAATAAAAAAAATGTATATTTAAAATTATTCACTAAAACTTAGAAGCTATGAAAAAAACGCTACTATTATCGACTTTTATATTCTTAACTTCTATCCTTTATGCTCAATCAAAAATTAAAGGACAGACATTACATAAGCCTTCATTTGAGCAATTCAAAGGAAAAGTTAAAACGTTAGAAGTTTCAATCTATGATGCTGAAGATAAATTAGGCGAAGCAGTCAAAACAAATTTGGAAAAAAAATATTTAGAATCATACACTAT
>JAJTEO010000126.1:0-8921 GCA_021300395.1 Fluviicola sp.
CTGTGATTACAATGACCGTTAATGCAAACGTTACACCTGCTGTTACGATAGCTTTAACATCAGGATCGAACCCAACTTGCTCTGGAACTTCAGTAACATTTACTGCAACACCAACGAATGGAGGTACAACACCAACATACCAATGGAATGTAAATGGAACTAACTCTGGATCAGGAGCTACATTTACAAGCTCATCCCTAGCAAATAATAGTGTAATCACTTGTATTATGACTTCTAATGCTTCTTGTTTGACAGCTGCAACAGCTACTTCTACAGGAACAACAATGCAAGTAACAAGTGTAACTCCAAGTGTATCAATTGCTGCAAGTTCAAATCCAGCTTGTGTTGGTTCAAATGTAACTTTTACAGCAACACCAACAAATGGTGGTACACCTTCATATCAATGGAAGTTAAATGGAACAAATGTTGGTACTGGTGTAACTTATTCTAATTCAACATTAGTATCAGGAGATTTAGTAACATGCGTTATGACATCAAATGCTTCTTGTTTAACAACGGCAACTGCTACGTCAAATGCTATTTCCATGAATATGAGTACAGCAGCTACTCCAGCGATATCGTTAGCAATCACATCAGGTGCAAATCCATTATGTCAAGGTTCAGCTATTGTATTTACAGCGAGTACTTCTAATGGAGGGACTTCTCCAGCGTATCAATGGCAAGTAAATGGAGTAAATGCAGGAACTAATAGTTCAACTGGATTAACAATGACTGTAAATCCATTACCTGCTACTCCAACAATTACTCAAAACAGTACTTCATTAACTTCAAGTTCTTCAACTGGTAACCAATGGTATTTAAATGGAGTTGCAATTGTTGGGGCGACAGATCCAACATATACTGCTACAAATAATGGTAATTATACTGTTGTTGTTTCAGGAAATGGATGTTCATCAATAACTTCAGCTATCACAACTGTTTCAACTGTTGGAATTAATGAAGTTACAAATGTAGGTAGTCACTTCATAATCTATCCTAATCCAAGTAATGGTAAATTTACTGCCGTTTTTACTTCAACTGAAATTATGAAGTATAAAGTAGTTTTACAAAATGTGTTAGGTCAAATCGTATATGAAGAAGAGTTAAAAGACTTCTCTGGATTATACACTAAAGACTTTGATGTAACAGTTTATGGAAAAGGTGAATACTTTTTAAGTATCATTAATTCTAAAAAACAAAAAATGGAAAAAGTAATTGTTTATTAATTTTACAAAAAGGCTCTCAAGAAATTGGGAGCCTTTTTTTACTTATGAAAAAAAGCTTCTACATATTATTTTTAATTATTTTTTGCTGGCAATTTGTTGGTGTGTTTTTACATTTTCAAACGTCCCAACAACTAATTAAAAATGAAGTAAAACAAAAGCTTAAACACAAAAAAAATCTTATAGAAATTTCATTTACAAAAGAAGAATATTCTAAAATAATATGGATTCACAAAGGTGAATTCAAGTACAATTCAAATTTCTACGATTTAAAAAGTAAAAAAACAGTAAATCATAAAGTAATATTAACTTGTTTTAGTGATACCAAAGAACAATCGTTAATGTCAGACACCAACCTTAAACTTAACACAAATAAAGACCGTAATAAAAGTGACCAGCCAAATCTATTGTGGCAGAAAATAACACAAACAAATTATATTAAATCATTTCACCAAATCACGTTTGTATTAAACGAAACTCAAATTGAATTCAAAAAACCATCTTTTTATTACTTGAACAAAAACTATTTTGTTATAATAGCATCTCAAATAAAACCTCCAATTCAAGTTTAATTTAAATAACAATAGCCTTTTTTATTTTCAATTGTATTTTATATCAAAATACTAAGCTGAAAATTGAGCTATTCATTAATTAGTAATCAAAGAATTTATATTTCATGTGAATTGATTTTATTCAATTTACATGTTGGTTATTGAATTTAAATTTAAACTATGAAATTAAAAATTACATTTTTCATACTGTGCTTGATATATTTTAAATCTTCAGCGCAAAACATTGAAATACTCGATCAAAATTCATTAAAACAACTTTCAGGAGTTGAAGTTTTTGAAGTCAATTCAGAAATAAAATTAATATCTGACAGTAAAGGTAAAGTGGATATATCTTCTTTCTCGAAAACACAAAAGATTATTATCAAGAAAGATATGTATTATGAACAAATATTTAGCTATGAAGATTTATCAAAATTAAATTTCAAAATTTATCTTATTGAGAATTTAAATTCATTGGAGGAAGTTGTCGTTTCAGCAAGTCGATTTGAAGAAAGAAGAAAAGATGTTGTTCAAAAAATACAATTAATTAGATCTTCTGAATTGCAAAACATGAATCAAACTTCAACCGCTGATGTTATGACCAATTCAGGTAATATCATGGTTCAAAAAAGTCAACAAGGAGGTGGAAGCCCAATTATCAGAGGATTTGAAACGAACAAGGTTTTAATGGTAGTAGATGGTGTTAGAATGAATAATGCTATTTATAGAGGTGGTCATGTTCAAAACATCATCACGCTTGATAATGCTGTAATGGATAAAATTGAAATTGTCTATGGCTCTGGTTCTGTAGTATATGGAAGTGATATATTTCAATAGCTAATAAACGATTTGGTTCATTAACCTCTTTTACGTATTCAGAATTTGGAGATTTAAGACAAGGAGCTAATAGAAATCCATATTATGGCAATTTTGGAATTAGACCGTGGACAGTAAAAACAGATAAAGGAATTGATTCTACCTATGTAAATTCGGATACAAATCTTCAAATTGGCTCAGGCTATTCGCAAATTGATTTATTACAAAAATTTTTATTTAAACAATCTGACAATATTACCCACTTGATTAATTTACAGTATTCAACATCATCTAACATTGATAGATACGACAGATTAACACAAGTTTCAAATGGTAAACCAAAATTTGCTGAGTGGTATTACGGACCTCAAAAAAGATTATTCTCATCTTACACTCTTCAATTAAGTAATTCGAATAAATTATATGATCATGCACGTATAATTGTTGGTTATCAGAATATAGAAGAAAGTCGAATTGATAGAAAATACAATAAAGTATTAGAAAATCACAGAATTGAAAAGTTAGATATCTTAACATTTAATGTAGATTTTGATAATAAAATTGGAAAACATGAGTTACGTTATGGAATCGATGGTTTTTACAATATTGTAAACTCTAATGCTTTTGTAAAAGACATCAAAATGGATACAACTGGAAGATTAGATACACGTTATCCAGATGGGGGTTCAACTATGCAATCAATCGCTGCTTATGCTACTCATACTTGGGAAATAAGTAAAAAATTAATTCTGAATGATGGATTACGATTTTCAGCTATTAATTTAAATTCAAAATTTGAAGACAAAACATTTTTCCCATTTGATTTTAATTCAGTAACTCAAAAAAACAATGCAATAAATGGTAATCTAGGATTGGTTTATATGCCTACAAATACTTTCAGATTAACAGCAGGATTTGCATCAGGATTTAGAGCACCAAATGTAGATGATTTGAGTAAAGTTTTTGAATCAACTAAAGGAAACGTTATTGTTCCAAATCCAAATTTAAAGCCAGAATATACATATACCTATGAACTTGGTATTTCTCAAAAAATAAATGATAGAATTTTAGTTTCCTTGAATGGTTATACTACTAAGTATTTAAATGCAATCACTTCTGAATTAAGTACATTTAATGGACAAGATTCAATTTTATATAATGGAGTATTAAGTCAGGTAGCCACAACAGTTAATAAAAGAGAAGCATATATTTATGGTATCGAAGGCGCGATTAATGGAAACTTAAATGAAAATTTATCTATTTTAGGCACATTCAATTATACCTATGGTCGAATTGTAACTGATACAACAGATTATCCATTAGATCATATTGCACCATTATTTGGCAAAATAAGTTTCAATGCTAAATTCAACAAATTTAGAGGTGAATTATTTGTTAATTATAGTGGATGGAAGAGAATGAAAGATTATAATTTAATGGGTGAAGATAATGAAGCATATGCAACTGCTTTTGGAATGCCAGCATGGTACACCGCAAATATTCGCTTAACATACCAATTTAATAAGTTTGTAAGTTTCCAAGCTGCCTGTGAAAATATTTTTGATCAGAATTACAGACAGTTTGCATCAAATATTTCTGCTCCTGGTAGAAATTTCATACTAACACTTAGAGGAAGTTTCTAAATTCTATTATTAGATAATTATTCAAAAAAAAAGTCGAGACTCAAATTGAATCTCGACTTTTTAGTTTTATATCGTTAAGGTTATTTACCTCTACTAGTACTCGTTTTTGTAGCAGTTACTTTTTTAGCTCCACTCGCTTTAGGTGCAGCTGATTTTTCTGCTGTTACTTTAGGTTTAGCCGTAGCTGCTTTTTTAGCTGCAGGTTTCTCTTTCTTTTCTTTCGACTCTTCAGTTGCTTATACTTTTGTTTCTTCAACTACTTCTGAAAGAATTAAATTACCTGATTTATGAAGTAAATTATACCACTGAAATAATTTTTTAATATCAGAAATATAAACTCTTTCTTTATCGTAATTAGGAAGAATTTCAGTTAAATAACTTACTAATTTAGCATCAGCCTCTTTGTGAGAAATTGCTTCACCACCATTTTCTTTTGTATGAATTGATACAAAAATTTCTTTTAATGGTTTTTCTTCAGAATCTGTGTAAATACTGATGTCTTCTAAAGCTGAAATTCGATCAGTAGAATATGCTGGAAATCTTTTGTTATCCACCAACGATTCAACAATTACATTATTTTTTCCTTGTGCAATAACTTTAAAAAGTCCTGGTCTTCCTGAGATTGCAATTATTCCTGTTAATTTCATTTCAAATTTGTTTACGACGTCAAAAATATAAATTCTTTTTTTAAAATTACTGTTTTATTATTTTAGAATGGTATTTTCCTTTTGCTGTGCTAATTTCAACAGAGTAAACTCCTGAATTTAAGCTTTGTATATTAAAAGTTTTATTTTTTATTTCCATCATATTTATTTCTTTTCCTTGAGAATCATATAGTTTAACAGATTCAATGTTTAGTTCGCTGATTATTCTAAATTCACCATTGGTTGGATTTGGAAAAATTGAGATTGTATTAGAAAAATCGTTTTCCTCTAAACTAGCTTGAATAAGTATAATATTTGAAGTTGAAATACATCCATCTGCACTTGTAGTTGAGACAGAATAATTCCCGCTTACAACTGGACTCAATAATAATGTATCATTTGTCTCTGATGATAAAGGAGAGCCGTTAATAGTCCATTGATAATTCGGTGCAATAGAAGATATGAGGAAATTACCATTTTCTGTAATAACAGGATTTGGTAAAACTACTTTTTGAAGGACAGTTGTCGAATCAGTTAATGTACAACCTGAAGAGAAATAATATGTTACAAAATAAATACCAGGTATTGAGGTAGAAATTGCTGTAGTTTGATCAGTTGTGTTCCATACCAGTGAATCAATGTTACCATTATAATTTGAAAGCAGAGTAATCGTATCTAAACATAATCCAGTATTTCCAGTAATTCCTAACTTTTCATTTAGAACTACATTTTCACTAACCGTCTCCATTGAACATCCTGTAGAATAATATATGGTTGCCGAATAAATTCCAGAAGTTGAAATTAATGCTGTATCTCCTATAGTACCATTGTTCCATACGATAGAATCATAAACTGAAATTGGATCAACATTTAGAGGCGCAGGTTGACTACAAATCCCTACATTACCTTGGATCGTTGGAAGTGAATTAGAAATTACAATTGAAGTATCAGAATTCATTGTACAGCCTGAAGAAAAGTAATATTTCACCCAATAATTTCCTGCAGTATGAACATCAATGGAATTAGTTGTGTTTGAATTATTCCAAACCAATGAATCTAATAGTCCAGAATGATGTTCAACTAATGTGATTGTGTCATTACAAACACCTGTATTTCCTGAAATTGGAGAAGTAGTATTTTGAACTACTGTTGTCATCGGTGTACTCATTGAACAACCACTTGCATAATAAATAGTTGATTGATAATTTCCAGCAACATTTACAGGAAGGCTATCTCCTGAGAAACCAGTATTCCAAATTATCGAATCAGTTAAAGTTGTAGGTTGAACATGTAAAACAATGCTTGAATCACATAAACCTGTTTCTCCCTGAATCATTGGCAAAGAGTTTAATATCACAATTGCAGTATCTGTTTTAACATGACATCCATTACCGTAATAAACAATAGCCGAAACAGTATCTTGAGTTGAAACCAATAAATTATTTGAGTTTGAAGAATTCATCCAAACAACAGAATCGATTGAACTTGAAATAGATGTTGAAAGACTAATAGCACTCGAACATATACCAGTATTTCCTAAAATAGATGCCGTATTGTTCCCTAAAAGTAAATTCAATGCATGAGGTTTACCATAACCATATGAATTATTTGGTACAACTCCCGTAAAATTATCGACAATTGCAGTAGCTTTTAAATCTTCTTTAAAATTCTGGTAAGATGCATTTTTACATTTCTCTAAATATAATGCTGCAATACCAGCTAAAGTTGGTGATGCCATTGATGTACCATTATTTCGACCTTGATAACCATTAATATCTACCGAAGCGTTATAACCAGAATTCGTATACTTCCAAGAAGGCACAGGAGAAATTCCAAACTCACCCGTCGCAGCAAAATCTGGTTTAGTTAAATTATGTCTATTAGGACCTTTACTCGAGCCAGAAACAAGCTCACCTATTAATGCAGAAGATGTACTTGTATATACAACTCCATTTTTATTTGTATGTTTATTTCTATTTTTTACGTTTCCAACAGAAATTATTTTACCTGAACAGTTAAATGAAGAAACGATACTTTGCGTAAAATCTGGTAATTGATATTTTGTAATTTCGGGAACAACTGCAACTGAAGGTAAGGTTGAAATCATATTATTCGTTTTAATTCCATTATTCGTTGCGCCCCAAGCATCATAAGAACCAGTTCCTTTAGTCATAAAGCGATAATAATAACTAGTTGAATCAACATTCGAAAAATACACTTCTAGATGAAAAGCACTATCTACAAATTCAGGATACAATTCAACCGTTGCAATACGTTGATGATTTGAATTATAAATCGTATCGTATTGAACAGTTCCAGCAATTGCTTTCATATTGTAGAAATTTGTACGACCTCTGAATCCATAAGATGGAGAGGGTTTGTCTGCACCTAAAGCAAAATCAATTAATCTAGCATCAGTTGTATCGGTCCATATATCCATGTATATTTTATTTGACAAACCAAAGAAATTAGGATTTGGATTATTTTGCCACCATACAAAACTCGTATCAGCAGAAGCAGTCCCTCGAACATGTATTCGACCAAAATTCCCTGAATTTCCCGCTGCACAAACGATGATTCTACCTGGATGTTCATCCACTAACTGTTCCATTAATTCTGACGCAGGATCATTACCGTCGTGACTTCCTAAATAAATTCCCATACTAATATTGATAACAGCCGGTTTTCCAACTGAATCAGCATATTTGAATATATAATCGCATGCATCAGCAATCGTAAGCGTCCAATTAATAGTGTCTGAATATGAGGTGCATTCCCTTCATTATCCCCTACCGATAATCCATTTCCTGCTGCTCTTCCAGTTACAGATGTTCCATGTCCTCCGCTAGCTACTGGATCAGAACCTGAAAAAAGATTATTATTTATTGCTGTGCTATCCCATAATTTTCCATATTCATAAGCTGCAAACTTGTCTACACCTGAGTATGTTTGATCCCAATATCTTATGACTCTTGATTTCCCTAATGAATCTTTAAAATCAGGATGCGTTACATCTAAACCAACATCAATTACTCCAACGATTACATCTTTTCCTTTATAAGCTGATGATAATCCACCGGAACCTTGATGTACCTGATTAACAAAATGCAATTGTCTAGATGAATCATTTAAAACTTCAGGAGGAATGGCTTCAAAATGAAAATCAGAAATATTTCCTAAATTCTTATTTTTAACTAACCATTCTGTAGTCGAAGTAAAATAAATGTTTCGTTTTGTGATATTTTTAATTTTAATTTTATTCTCTTTTAGGAAAGCTAAATTTTTAGAATTATTTTCAACTGAAAAGGGAGCAATTGTATTTCCGTTTACATTCAAATATTTGATTTCAACTCGACTTTCTTGTGCAAAAACAACTTGATAGAATAAAATAAGTAAAAGAGTTAAATATGTTTTCATCAGCAAACCGTTTGTAATATATTAATACATGTACAAGTAAATATACTGCCATCTATTTAAATAATAAAGTTTATATTAAAATATTTACCACTTTTGTATAATAAGTTTAGAAATTAAAAAGAGTATATAAATGAAAAAAATTATCATCACATTATCCTTATCTGTTTTTTCATTAGGATTAACAAATATCTTATACGGACAAGTTGATTCTAAAATCCTTAATTGGTACAATGGAACAGGAGCAGGAATGCATACTGAAAAAGCCTATAAAAAATTAAAAAAACGTAAATCTTCAACTGTCATTGTTGCCGTTATTGATTCTGGAATTGATATCGAACATAAAGATTTAGAAGGTAAAATCTGGACAAATACGAAAGAGGTAGCTGGAAATGGAATAGATGATGATAAAAATGGTTACGTTGATGATATTCATGGATGGAATTATTTAGGGAATGCTAAAGGCGAAAATGTTAACCAAGCAACTTTAGAAAAAACGAGAATTCTAAGAGACTTATCTAAGAAATTTGATGGTATTGATCCAACAACTTTATCTGCAGCTGAAAGTGAAGAGTATAAATTATACCAAAAAGTGAAAGCTGATGTGGAGGGTGAAGTTGCTAATTATAA
>JAJTEO010000126.1:8948-12898 GCA_021300395.1 Fluviicola sp.
GGTGAAGTTGCTAATTATAATCAGTATAAAGCTCAAATGGAAATGCTTCCTACAATTATGAAGCAAGTTCCAACGATGGTTGGTTCAATTTTAGGTAAAACAGATTATACTGAAAAAGATTTAGTAAAATGGGATCCTAAAACAGAAGATCAAATTCAATTGAAAGGTTTGGCTTTAGCTATGGTTAAAGGTCAATTATCGTTAGAAATGATTGAAGAACAAGCTCATTCAATTAACGATTTATTAGATTACAGCTTAAACTTAAACTTTAATGAAAGAGAAATCATTGGTGATAATCCAAAAGATTTTTCAGATGTTCATTACGGAAATAACAATGTTGAAGGTCCTGATGCATTACATGGTACTCACGTTGGTGGAATCATCGGTGCAAAAAGAGGAAATAATTTAGGAGGTGACGGTGTTGCTGAAAATGTATTATTAATGGCTTTAAGAGCTGTTCCAAATGGAGATGAGAATGATAAAGACATCGCATTGGCTGTTCGTTATGCTGTTGACAATGGAGCTAAAGTAATTAACATGTCTTTTGGTAAATCATATTCTCCTAATCAAAAAGAAGTGTATGAAGCATTTAAATATGCAGATTCAAAAGGAGTTTTATTGGTTCATGCTGCAGGAAATGATGCTGCGAATGTAGATACAGATCCAAATTTCCCAACTTCATTATACAGTTTTCAAACTCAAAAATTAGATTTATTCTTAACGATTGGAGCATCTACTAAAAATCCTAAAGGAAATTTAGCTGCTGATTTTTCAAATTACGGTCAAACAAGAGTTGATATTTTCGCTCCAGGACATGAAATTTACAACTCTGTTCCTCAAAGTGATTACAAAATCTTACAAGGGACTTCAATGGCTGCCCCTATGATTTCTGGTGTTGCTGCGTTGTTAGCTTCTTATTTCCCAACATTAACAATGAATGAAATTAAAGATGCAATGTTAAAATCAGCAACTTCTTACAAAGGGACTAAACAATCAAAACCAGGTTCTGAGGAGAAAGTTGACTTCGGGACACTTTCAGTTACTGGAGGAGTTGTAAATGTGAAAAGTGCAGTTGCAATGTGTTTAGAAATGGAAGCTGCAAAAGCTAAAAAATAAAAATAATAAACTTTATATTTGGAAGGCTATTCATTTTGGATAGCCTTTTTTAATTCAATAAAAAATGAAAAAACTTTTCGTATTAAGTACACTAATATGCCTTTCATTTACATCAACAAATGTGGAGGAAAAACTAAATACTTTAGTGAATAATTGGCATAAATCGGCATCAAATGCAAACTTTTCAGAATATTTCAATTCCATGTCGGATGATTTTATCTTCTTAGGAACGGCGCCTAATGAACGTTGGAATAAAACAGAATTTGCTAGTTTTTCAAAGCCATATTTTGATAAAGGAAAAGCATGGGACTTTAAACCATCAAATCGAAAATGGACTATCAAAAAAAACATTGCTTGGTTTGATGAAGATTTAGATACGTGGATGAAGGGGTGTCGCGGTTCTGGAATATTAGAAAAGCAAAAAGGAGAATGGAAATTGGTTTATTATAATTTGACCGTTTTGATCGAAAATGAAAAAATCAAAGAATTTATTAAGCTTAGGGAATAGTTAATAGTTAATTATCAACTTTCAACTCTCAATTATAAACCATTGTTAATAACCTTAGTTCATATCTTCTTAAGAAATTCTTTTTTGATTTCATTTCACTTCAGCGATTGAATTCCTTATCTTTGTTACATGGACGAAAAAATGGAAAACACACGTAAACCAACAAACAGATTGAAAAATGTTCAGTTAACATCTGAATTGGGTAAAGTACCACCGCAAGCTGTTGATGTTGAACAAGCTGTTTTAGGAGCTATGATGTTAGAAAAGAATGCAGTAACCGATGTTATTGACATTTTAACACCTCAAAGTTTCTATGATCCAAAACACCAATACATTTATGGCGCAATCCGTGAATTGTTTGGTAGTTCAAGTCCAATCGATTTATTAACAGTCATTAATAAATTAAAGCAATCAGGAGAATTAGAAGCTTCTGGTGGTGCAGTTTATATTTCTCAATTAACAAGTCGAATTGCTTCTACTGCTCACGTTGAATTTCATGCGAGAATCATTTCAGAAAAATACATTAAGCGTGAGTTGATCCGTATGTCAAGCGAAATTATTCGTGATGCTTACGATGATTCAAATGATGTTTTTGATGTACTTACTAAAGCGGAAGGTGAATTGTTTAAAATTGCTGAAAACAACATGAGTAATGGTGTTTCAACGATGCAAACAGCAGTTAGAGAAGCAATTGAAGAAATCGAAAAAGCATCTCAAAATACAGATGGTATATCTGGTGTTGCTACAGGTTTCTTTGATTTAGATAAATTAACTTCAGGATGGCAACGTTCTGATATGATTGTTATTGCTGCTCGTCCTGCGATGGGTAAAACGGCTTTCGTATTGTCTATGGCTCGAAATTGTGCTGTAGAATACGGTCAAGGTGTTGCTTTGTTCTCGTTAGAGATGTCAGCGGTTCAGTTGGTAAAACGTTTGATTGCGAGTGAAGCTCGTTTAAGTGCTGAAAAATTAAGAAAAGGTGATTTAAAAGATCACGAATTTCAACAATTACATTCTAGAATTACACGTTTAGCGACTGCTCCAATATTTATTGATGACACACCAGGTATCAGTATTTTCGATTTACGTGCAAAATGTCGTCGTTTGAAAATGCAACATGATATTCAAATTGTCATCATCGATTACTTGCAATTGATGACAGCAGGTGGATCAAAAGGTTCAGGAAATCGTGAGCAAGAGATTTCTCAAATTTCTCGTTCGATTAAAGAAATAGCAAAAGAATTAAACGTTCCTGTAATTGCACTTTCTCAGCTGAGTCGTTCAGTAGAGCAAAGAGGTGGTGATAAACGTCCACAACTTTCAGATCTTCGTGAATCTGGTGCGATTGAGCAAGATGCCGATATTGTATCGTTTATTTATAGACCAGAATATTATGGTTTCATGCAAGATGAAGACGGAAATTCAAATCAAGGAATTGGTGAAATTATCGTTGCAAAACACAGAAATGGTGCATTGGATAGTGTTCGTTTGAGATTTATTGGTGAATATGCTCGTTTTGATAACATCGATAATTATAACGATGATGCTGCTCCAATGGCAATTCCATCAAGTATGAATGCGAATACTAGTTTTGATTCAAATGATTCGGGTAGAATTACAATACAAAGTAAAATGAATTCATTTGACAATGAAGACACAAACTTTGACAAAAACTTTGATATAAATGATACACCTTTTTGATTTTTGGAAAGATAATTGTTTGTTCACTCAAAAATGAAATTAATATAAAATGAAACACTTACTAATTCTTATCATCTGTATATTCTCTTTTGGAAAAGCAAATGCTTCACAAATATTGATTCCGATGGATGATTCACAAACGAATCATTTGAAAGCGTATGGTGTTGCATTTTGGATGTTAGAACATGACATCGTTATCGAATGGCTTTTGAATTACAAAGGAGGTTCTTTTATGACGCCTCATTTAAAAGCAGTTGAAGAAGAATTAATTGTAAAAGGTGTTCGATATGAAGTGATTGCAGATGGACAAGCAAATGCAATTCGTTCACAAATCGGAAGTCCTGAGGCAAATATGGAAATTGTTCAATTAGAAAAAGCTCCTAAAATTGCTGTTTATACACCGAAGGGAAAACAACCTTGGGATGATGCAGTGACCTTGGTGCTTGAATATGCCGAGATTCCGTATGAAAAAATCTATGATTCAGCAATTATCATGGGGAATTTACCAAAATACGATTGGTTGCATTTACATCATGAGGATTTTACGGGACAATATGGTAAGTTTTATGCTTCATTTCATACATATCCATGGTATCAACAACAACAAGCGCAATTAGAAGCAGAC
>JAJTEO010000127.1 GCA_021300395.1 Fluviicola sp.
AGGCAAAGGTAATCGATGAATTACATTCGGTTTACCCAGTATGTGAAGATAATTTAGATAATGTTATTGGATTAGTTTTGTTAAAAGATCTGTTTGTGAGTTTTGAATCGGGTGAATTTGATTTGAAAAGCATTACCAGAGAACCTGTTTATTTAATTGAACAAACATCGGCTTATAAAGCTTTAGAAAATTTTAAAACATCAAAGTTGCATTATGCCTTTGTAGTTGATGAGCACGCAATTTTTCAAGGTGTGATTACCTTAAATGATATTTTGGAAGCCTTAGTTGGCGACGCATCTGATTTTGATGAAGACGAATACAAATTAGTATCTAATGAAGATGGTACTTGGCTAGTTGACGGTCAATATTCATTACATGATTTCTTAACTTTTTTCGATTTAGACGAATTGATTAATGATTATGAAGTAACTACAGTAAGTGGTTTTTTCATCACAGAATTGGGAAATATTCCTAATCAAGGCGAAAAAATAATTTGGAATAAATTAGAGCTTGAAGCCCTTGCTATGGACGGCGCCAAAATCGATAAAGTCCTTATCAAACAATACAAAGAATAAAATAATTAATAAAGTTATAGTTAGAATTTTCTAACTTCAAACTTCAAACTTCTAACTTTCAAATGACAGAGGGAAATTTTGTTGACTACGTAAAAATATATGTTTCTTCTGGAAAAGGAGGGAAAGGCTCATCGCATTTGCATCGTGAAAAATTTATTGAAAAAGGTGGACCTGATGGATGAGACGGAGGACGAGGCGGACACGTTTACATCAAAGGAAATAAAAATCTTTGGACTTTATTTCATTTGAAATTTCTAAAACACATGCGTGCTGGCCACGGAGGAGATGGAGGAAGTTCAAGAAGTACGGGTCATGATGGAGAAGATAAATTCATTGAAGTGCCTTTAGGTACCGTGGTAAAAGATCAAGAAACAGGTGATGTTCTATTTGAAATTACCGAACATGATGAGGTTAAAATTTTAGCTGAAGGAGGAAAAGGTGGTTTAGGAAACTGGAATTTTAGAAGCTCAACGAATCAAACTCCTCGTTATGCACAACCTGGAATGCCCGTAAAAGAAGTAGATGTTACTTTAGAATTAAAAGTATTAGCCGATGTAGGTTTAGTAGGTTTTCCAAATGCAGGAAAATCAACATTATTATCCGTGTTAACTTCAGCTAAACCAAAAATTGCCGATTATCCATTTACTACTTTAAAGCCTAATTTAGGAATTGTGGCTTACAGAGATTTTCAATCCTTTGTAATGGCAGATATTCCCGGAATTATTGAAGGAGCAGCAGAAGGAAAAGGTTTAGGACATTACTTTTTGCGTCATATCGAACGTAATTCAACTTTGCTATTTTTAGTTCCAGCTGATGCTGATGATATTAAGAAAGAATACGAAATTCTGCTGGATGAATTACGTCGTTACAATCCTGAAATGTTAGATAAAGATCGTTTGATTGTCATTTCAAAATGCGATATGTTAGACGATGAATTACGCGCAGAATTGAAAATACAATTGGATTTAGCATTCAAAGGAACACCTTATTTATTTATATCTTCAGTGGCTCAACAAGGTCTTCAAGAGTTGAAAGACAAATTGTGGCAAATGTTGAATGTGGAAGAAAAATAGATGGTTATACAATTCAAGAAAAAGCATCTTCAACTGAAGGTGCTTTTTTGTTTTTAATGCA
This sequence comes from Fluviicola sp., assembly GCA_021300395.1. Lineage (GTDB taxonomy): Bacteria > Bacteroidota > Bacteroidia > Flavobacteriales_D > Crocinitomicaceae > CAIUKX01. Next base: position 1,710 of record JAJTEO010000127.1, read on the forward strand.
GTTATTCTAATAAAAAGTTAAAATTGATACAATTCAACTTGATTTTTTCATGATAATTTTATCGAAATCGTATTTTTAAGTATATTCGCAACACAAATCAAAAGAACATAGATATATTATGAAAAAAGTATTATTATTTGTCGTTTCAGCTATTATGCTAATTCCAGCATCTGTTAAAGCAGATGAAGGAATGTGGTTTTTAATGTTCATTGAGCGTTTAAATCACCGTGACATGCAAAAAATGGGTTTACAATTAACAGCCCAAGAAATTTACAGTATTAACAATCACAGTTTAAAAGATGCCATTGTGCAATTTAACGGTGGATGTACGGCTGAAATGATTTCTAAAGATGGTCTAGTATTAACTAATCACCACTGTGGATATGATGCTATTGCAGAATTATCATCAGCAGAAAAAAACTATTTAAAAGACGGATATTGGGCTGCTAATAGAAAAGAAGAATTAAAACCTTCAAGTTTATTTGTACGTTTCTTTGTTCGTATGGACGATTGTTCAAAAAGAATCTTATCAGTAGTAACGCCAGGAATGAGTGAGGCTGAAAGAGAAAAAGCAATCAATCAAGAAATTGCTAAAATAGAAAAAGAAAACAACGAAGGCGGAAAATATACCGTTTCTGTTCGTCCATTTTTTCAAGGGAACGAATATTATTATTTCGTTTACCAAGATTATAAAGACGTTCGTTTAGTAGGAACGCCTCCAGAAAGTTTAGGAAAATTTGGTGGTGATACTGATAACTGGGAATGGCCTCGTCATACAGCAGATTTCTCTATGTTTAGAGTGTATGCTGATGCTAATGGAAATCCAGCCGAATATTCTCCAAACAATGTGCCTTTACAACCAAAACACCATTTACCAGTTAATTTAGGTGGCGTTAAAGAAAATGACTTCGCTATGATTTGAGGTTATCCAGGGAGAACAAACCGTTGGATGCCTTCAGGCGGAATTGAGCAAAACGTAAAATTTGCTTATCCAGCTTGGGTTGAAGGTTCAAAAACAGGAATGGACAACATGAAAAAATACATGGTTCAATCTGATGCTTTAAACCTTGTTTATGCTTCTAAATTTGCTGGAGTTGCTAACTACTGGAAGAACCGTCAAGGAATGATTGATGCGTTATCAAAATTTGGTACAGCTAAAACAAAAGCCGCTCAAGAAGCTAAATTTAATGCTTGGGCAAACCAACCAGAAAATAAAGCTAAATATGGAAATGTTGTAGCAACGATCAATAATTATTATGCCATGACCAATGAAAAATCGCGTCATGATAATTATATGCAACAATTATTCAGAACTTCTGCATTTGGAACTATTGGAAGAACTTTAGGAAGACAATTAGATGCGTATGCAAAAGCAGACGCTGCTAAACGTGCAGAAATGGCTCCATCAATTATGGAAATGGTTGATGAAATGTATAAAGAAATACATATTCCAGCTGAAAAAGATATTTTAGCAGCACAATTGAGTTTGTATGCTAAAAAAGCGGGTTATACTTTAGCTCCAATGGTTGAAAAATTAGCTGCTGTAAATAACGGAGATTTTACTCAATATGTAAATGATGCTTTTGAAACCAGTATTTTTACTTCTAAAGATAGAATTAAAGCCTTTTTAGAAGTTCCAAATGAAGCTGCTTTAGTAAACGATCCATTACAAGTATTGACTACGGATTTAGTTTCTCATTTTGGAAAAAGAAGTGAAGAATTAATGAAAGCTCAAAACGATTTTGGTGCTTCTTTCCGTTTATTAGTGGAAGGTTTAAGAGAATCTAAAATTGGAGAAATCAAATATCCAGATGCAAATTCAACGTTACGTTTAACTTATGGAAAAGTTCGTTCATTACCTGCAGACAAACGTAATGATGCTAAAATCAATAACTACACAACATTAGAGGGTCAAGTAAAAAAATACAAAAAAGGTGATTTAGAATTCGATTTACCTGTAAGAGTATTAGAAATGAACGCTAAAAAAGAATTTGGTCGTTATGCAGATAAAGATGGTTCGCTACACGTAAATTTCTTAACTGACAATGATATTACAGGTGGAAACTCAGGTTCACCAGTATTAAACGGAAAAGGAGAATTAATCGGATTAGCATTCGACGGAAATATCGAAGCTATGGCGGGTGATGTTATTTTTGATAATAAATTACAACGAACAATTAATGTTGATATTCGTTACGTGTTATGGGTGATTGAGAATTTCTCAGGAGCTAAACATATTGTTGACGAAATGACAATTGTGAAGTAATTTTCAAACACAATAAGATAAAAAACGACTTGAGCAATCAAGTCGTTTTTTTTATGTAAAAATCCAAAATCATTTCACTATTTTTGAGCAATGAAATATTGGCAGCTAATTTTCTTATTTTGTTCACTACTCACATTTTCTCAATCAAGTTTTGAGAAAGGGGAAAGACTTTATGGACAAAAAAAAATGAATGAAGCTAAATTGATGTTTCAAGATTATTTAAAATCTCATCCAAATCATTCAAAATCTATAGAATATATTGGAGATATTGCAGGATTTCAAAAACAATGGAATGAAGCATTAGAAAATTATCGGATGCTTAAAATAAGTTTTCCAAAAACTGCAAATTATTGGTATAAATATGGCGGTGCACTCGGTATGAAAGCTAAAGAGTCTAATAAATTCAAGGCTTTAGGAATGATTGATGAAATAGAAGAGTCTTTCCTTATGGCTGCAAAATTAGATGGTAAACATTTAGAAACGCGTTGGGCTTTAGTAATGTTGTATCTTGAATTGCCTGGAATTATTGGTGGTAGCGAAAAAAAAGCACAAAAATATGCAGATGAATTGATGCGTATTTCTAGCGTTCAAGGTTTTCTTGCTCAGGGTTACATTGATGTTTATTTCAAGCGATTTGTTAAAGCTGAATTCAATTATAAAAAGGCATTCGAAATTGAGCCATCAAAAATTACTTTTGAAAAATTATATGACTTATATTTGAATAAGCTTAAAGATAAATCAAAAGCCAATAAGTTAAAAGAACAATTTGAAAACAAAATAGGGTAATTGTAGAAATGTTTAATCGTTTGATCGATTTTACAAATTATCAGTTTAACAATTCAACATTAAAAAATGAGAACACATTTCATAGCCATAGGTGGTGCAGCAATGCACAATTTAGCATTAGCCTTACACAATAAAGGATATCATGTAACAGGTAGTGACGATGCTATTTTTGAACCTTCAAAATCACGTTTGGAGAAAAAAGGGTTGTTACCAGCAGAAGAAGGTTGGTTTTCTGAAAAAATCACAACCGATATTGAAGCAATTATTTTAGGAATGCACGCCAAAGCCGATAATCCTGAATTGTTGAAAGCACAAGAATTAGGCTTAAAAATTGATTCCTATCCCGAATTTTTATACGAACAAT
>JAJTEO010000128.1 GCA_021300395.1 Fluviicola sp.
TGCATTCAACCAACAAAACGTTAATATCAATGCAAAAGTCTTCATTAATGGCTCCCTTCAAAATGCCATTCAACCAGATTCAATTTCAATTCACGCTTGTTTAGGTGATTCTATTAAAATTACAATCAACCCAAGCTACCCAAATTCATTTGAATCTACTGGTTTAGGATATTCTCAAAACAATACGAATGTTACTCGAAAATGGTTTTTACCTAACAATGTAACGATTAACGATAACTTTGAAGTTAATTTTGTGGTTACAAATACAAATGGATTCTCTGTAATAGTATTACTAACTGACAATAGTAATTTTGAATATTTTAAAAATTTATTTTTTTACATTGGAGTGAAACCAAATTTTGGATTACTCAATATAACTCCTGACCCAGTTTGCACAAACGGTGTAATAACTTTACATGGAGGAATAGATGCTACGGATAGTACTAGTAACAACTTTACAACTCCACCAGGAATAGTAACTGCTAGTGATATTTTAGCCGATACTACATTTTTACCTGATGGAAGTGGAGCAAGTTATCAATCATCTATAAATATATTAACCTTCAATCCTGGTCAAACAGTTTCAAATTCTTGTGGAATTGAATCTATCTGTTTAAATATGGAACATTCCTATTTAGGAGATTTAGACATTACTATTACTTGCCCAAATAACACTACTATTTCATTAGTTTCATATATTAATTCAAATTCTGGTGGCGAATATTTAGGACAACCTATAGATAACGGTAATACTTTGGATATAGGAACTGGAGCTAATTACTGTTTTTCAAACTCAGGAACTCAAACAATGGATCAAGCAGCGGCAAGTGTTGCATCAGGTTCAATGATGCCTGCTACAACCTATTTGCCAGTGGATGCTTTTTCAGGTTTAAATGGTTGTCCACTTAACGGAACATGGACAATTACAGTTACTGATAACATTCTTGCTGATAATGGTTATATTTTTAGCTGGGGAGTAAATTTTGATGCTTGTCAATATACAAGCAACATGACTTACCAAAACAAACCTGTTTCAGGTGGATGGGTAAATGTGAATAATGTTTCTTTTCAATCTCCTGATTCAACAGTAACTATTGCAAGTACTAATAACTTTATGTTTGAAGTTACTGACAATTTTGGCTGTAAACATGATACGACTTTAACTATTACAATTCAAAATCCTCCTCTTCAATTAAATTATACAGGTGGAGTCGATTGTAACGACAGTTCTGTTGTATTGAATCAAAACATTGGTGGACCACTAGGACAATGGACTTGTGTAAACAGTTCAGGTGTGACTTTTACACCTCCAAATAATATTTCAACTACTGCACATGTTCCTAGCTATGGAGATTATCAATTTGTATTTACAGAATCTTCATGTAATCAAGATGATACTGTTACAATCAAATTTAGACCAGATCAATATGTAGATTTATTTACTGAATTGAAAATATGCAGAGGTTATGAACAAGAAATACAATCATTCCCCTTTGCAGATTATGCTCCATATATCACGAATTACATTTGGACAAAACAAGGTAGTAGTACTGTAATTTCAAATAGCAATTCAATTAATGTAACCGAAGCGGGTTATTACATTTGCACTGTAACAGGAGAATGTGCTTCATTTTCAGATTCAACTTTAATAATAATTAAAGATTGTGATATTGAAATACCAAATACATTTACTCCTAATGGTGATGGAGAAAATGATATTTTCAAATTATTAACTGATGATGTAGATTTCTTTAAAACATTTAATATCTCAATTGTTAATCGATGGGGAAATATTGTAGCTGAATTTAGTGTTCCTGACTTTAAATGGGATGGTAAAGATAAAAGTGGAAATATAGTTGAAACAGGTGTTTATTTTTACAATATCACTTCAACAACAATAGAAGATACTGAATTGAAAAAACAAGGTTTTATTCAAGTATTTACTGATAAATAAAGCTTAAATAATAATTTTAATAAAACGCTTCAAGAAATTGAGGCGTTTTTTTTGTTACTATTTTTTTAATCTGAATTGTTATGGTATAAACCTTTAAAATTTATATCATGGCCGGAGCGAAAGAAACCCCAAGACAAAAAATGGTAGGACTAATGTATTTAGTCTTAATGGCATTGTTAGCATTGAATGTTACAAAAGCTGTTTTAGATGCGTTTGTTGCAATTGAAGATAATATTCAAAAATCTTGTACAAAGCAATTGGATCGTGGAGATTCGTATGTTGCTGATTTGAAATCTGAGCTATCTGACAAATCAAATCCATTGAAAACTCAAAAGGTAAAATACTTCTTAAATATTGCGAAGAAAATAGACCTAGAAACGGGAAAACGAATCAAAGAAATTGATGAAATTAAATTGGCTATTTTAGAAAAAAGTGGAGAAAAAATCGACCAAGTAAAAGAAAATGATCCCGAAACAATCATTTGGAAAAATTATGATTCAAAAAGCCCTTTGCAACCAACTCGATTAAATCTCATGGCAATTCAGGCAAAAGATCAATACGACATTCCGATGCACGAAATCATCGGAGATGAATTGACAATTATTACTGGATCTGGTAAAGATTTATGGAAACATTACAACGAATTCAGAAATAATATTTGTCATCTTGTTGGAACATATGAAATTGGAGAGAAAAAGTATTCGTTCAATCCAACGAATATCAATAAATTTAAAGATAACAATGAATTAAACTTACTGGTCGAAAGATTAATAGCTAAAAACACAATCAATACCAACGAAGATAAAGAAGTCTTAAAACAACTTTATACGGAACTGACAAAAAACGAACGATACAATACGGAAGAAGAAAAAAACATACATTGGATCGGTAAAACATTTGATCACTCCCCGCTCGTTGCAGCAATTGCTTCGTTAACTTCCATGCAACAAGAAATATTAACAGCACGAGCAACTGCCCTAGCTCACATCAAAGGAAAAGTAACTGTTGGCGATTATAGTTTTAATAAAGTTACAGCTTTAGCTTATGGTCCAGCATCAGTAAACCAAGGTGATAATATAGATATAAAAGTAATGATGGCTGCTTATGATTCAGACAATCAACCAATTGTTACATTCAATGGAAACCCAGTTAAAAACATTCAAGATGGTTATGGAATTGTCTCCACAAGAGCAGGTTCAGGGAATGAAATGAAATTGAGCGGAACTGTTTCAATTAGAAAAAAATCAGGTGAAATGAAAACAGAAAAATGGGAAACTTCAGTTGTAGTAATGAAACCTCAAGGAACAATTTCAATTCCTGCTTACAATATACTTTATAAAAACTATCCCAATGAAATTGAAGCAGTAGCCTCTGGATTTGATGAGACATTTGTAACCGGAACGGCTGGAATGAAATTCACAAAAAAAGGCACGAAATACATTGTTGATCCGGGTACAGCGAGAACTTGTAGTATGACAATTTATGGGAAAAATAAAAAAGATTCGTCTAGAAAAATGCTTGGGACTTTCAATTACAAAGTCGCTGCTTTGCCAACACCACAACTCTATTTTGGCTCACTTTCAAATGGATCTAAAGCAAGTGTTTCTTTAATCAAAACAATAAAAAGATTAAAAAATGCTTATGATCCTTCAAGTCCATTGAATATTGCATTTAGCACTTTACAATGGGACATTTCTATTGAAGGGACAAATTTAAGAGCAGATGGAAAAACAGATCAACTTAATCAAAAAGCTTTTGATATTCTTAGACAAGTGCGAAAAGGAAATCGAATAATCATAACATCAAAAGCATTGGGAGCAAAAACAGCTTCAATTACTAGTTGTATTATCGTTGCAGAATAAATTTTCCTATACCTAAATCAGTTTAATAGCGGTTAGAAATAATCGCTATTTTTCGTTGAACTATTTTCTTTTATATTACAATTTCTTTTTCTACCTTTAGATTGAAAACACAACAATAAACCGACGAGAAATGAAACAAATTGGAATAAATGGATTTGGGAGAATTGGAAGATATTTTACTCGTCTAGCTCTTGATCGAAACGATATTAACGTTACAGTAATTAATGATTTAGCAGATGTAAAAACATTGGCTCATCTTCTAAAATATGACAGTGTTCACGGAAAATTAAATCATCCATTCACCATTCAAGATAATAAGATTGTTTTTGAAAATGGGAAAGAAATACTTTTTATAAAAGAACGTAATCCAGAATTAATTCCTTGGAAAGAATACGGTGTTGAAATTGTATTAGAATCAACTGGATTATTTTTATCACATGATGATGCTAGCAAACATTTAGTTGGTGGTGCAAAAAAGGTAATAATATCTGCGCCTGCTAAAACAGAAGATGTAAAAACGGTTGTATTAGGTGTGAATGATCAGTTATTAGAAGATTCTGATGTAATTGTGTCAAATGCTTCTTGCACTACAAATTCAGCAGCTCCTTTGATTAAAGTCTTGTTAGAATTAGGTGAAATTGAATCTGCATTCATCAATACAGTTCACAGTTATACTTCTGATCAACGTTTACATGATGCTCCACATTCTGATTTTAGAAGAGCTCGTGCGGCTAATCTTTCAATTGTTCCAACAACAACTGGAGCGGCAAAAGCAATTACCAAAATTTTCCCTGAACTTGAAGGGAAAATGGGTGGCGGCGGAATGCGAGTTCCTGTTCCAGATGGTTCTTTAACTGACTTAACTGTTGTGATGAAAAACCCATTAACGGTTGACCAAATCAACGAAGCAATGAAAAAAGCGGCTAATTCTACTTTGAAAAATATTTTAGCCTATACAGATGAACCTTTGGTTTCAATTGATATCGTTGGAAATCCACACAGTTGTATTTATGACTCAGAATTGACAAGTGTCATTGGTAACATGGTGAAAATTGTAGGTTGGTATGATAATGAAGCTGGTTATTCCAATAGATTAATAGATTTAGCGATTAAATTATAGAGAATTTTAAACATAAAAAAACCGAGTTAATAACTCGGTTTTTTTATGTTTATTAATTTCAAGTAATCTTATTTTTGTTTAAAAATCCAGCCTTTAACACCTATTGTTTTAGATTCAGCTATTGCATCTCCTTTAGTGGAATACGAACCAATACTTACAACATACATTTTATCAACTTAACAACTGGCTTCACCTCTTCTACTGGTGCTGGAGTTTCTTCTTCCATAGCTGGTGCTGAAACCTCTTCAGTATTTGATGTTTCAACAACAACAGTCGTCGATGATTCCTCTTCTGGTGCAGAATCAGCTTCAGTCGATTCAATGTTTTTATTATTCTCAGCTAAAACTTTTGGTTCAACTAACTTTGGAGCAGAAATGTCACCAGAATTATATAAAATAAATCCTAAACCTCCTAAAAGTCCAACCGCAATAATACTCACTGCTAAAACAATTGAAGACTTTTGATTTGCCGTTTTTTGAACGATAAAAGATCTTTTCGGTTCTTTAACTTCCTTCTCTTTTTTCGGAGTAGATTTAGCATCTTCTTTTACTGTCGCTTTAACTTCTTCTTTTGCAGCTTCTGTTTTCGGAGCTTCTTCCTCTTTTGCCTCTTCAGGCATTCCTTTCATTGCTAATTTTTCCATACGTTCAGCTAAACGTCTTTCTCGTTCAGCTTCACGCTCAGCATTTTTAATTCTTTTTGCCTCTAATTCTTCTGGAGTTAATTCTGCTTTTGGTTTTGGAGGAGAAACCGGTTCCGTTTGAACAGGTGCAGTCACTTCAGGAATAACTTTTTCTTCTTTAATTTCTATTTTTGGCTCAACAACTGGACGTTCTCTTTTTTCTTTGACAACAGGTGTTGGCTTTACAATTTCAGGTTTTGGCAACGTATCAGCATAATTCTCCATCAAAATGCCATCTTTCAACATTTCTACTGGACCTGATTTACGAATTGCAATTACATGCTTCTCCCCTATTTGAATTTCTAAATCCTTGCTTGAATTAATTGTAATTCCTTCTATATCATTTTGATATCCAGAGCCATTATTGTTATTTTGTACGATCTCAGTTGGTAAAACTTCATTCGTAACTTGATCCGATTCTTCTGTGACTTCAACTTGTTCAACAACAGTTTCAGCTACGATAACAACTTCAGGTTCTTTTACTTCAAACACTTCAATAATTGGATCGACTTCCATTTTAATTTCTGGATCAGCGACTTCAATTACTTCAATTTTTTCCTCAACAACAGGAACAATTACCTCATCTTTTTTAACTTCAGAAGGCATAGAACCGTCCCAGTTTCTAAAAATAACATCACCTGATTTATCTTTTAAAAATGTTCCAAATTGAAACATATCATAAGACTCTCCTCTATCTAAAACTGCTTGAACATCGCGAACATATTTTGAAATTAAATTCTTAGCATCATTTAATTCAAACCCTTCTTTTTCAGAAACATAGGTAGCTAATTTACCATCATCATATTTCAGATAAGGCATAAACATTATTTCACCAGTTGAGTGATTTGTAATTGTTAAAGCACCCAAATCAGGAATAATTATCGTATTTACTTCCTTTAATAGTAACAATAAGTATTTATCCATATCAGTGAAAAATTAATATTTAGCAATCATGAAAGTACAAAAATTATTTAAATAATTCTGAAAATTGAAAAGTTTCATTTAATCTTATTCCAGAAGGTGTAGTCTGAAGCGTACAACATTCATTTACACTGTCATGTTCCAAGAACAAAATATATTCATTTTCAGCTGCTTTATTTAAGAACTTTGATTTTTCGTCCAATGTTAATAATGGTCGAGTATCGTATCCCATCACGTAAGGCAATGGAATATGACCTGTGCTTGGTAATAAATCAGCCATAAATACCAACGTTTTTCCTTGATATTTGATATGTGGAATCATCATACTTTCAGTATGTCCATCTACAAAAAGCACATCCATTCCTTCAAAAACATTTTCAGTATAATCTCCTTTGCGTTCAATGAATTTTAACTGACCACTTTCTTGAATTGGTAAGATGTTTTCTGATAAAAAAGAAGCTTTTTCACGAGCATTTGGTTCTGTTGCCCATTTCCAATGATTCTCTGTGCTCCAGTAATTTGCTTGTTTAAAAACCGTCTCAAAACCTGTTTGATCTTTGTTCCATTTTACACCTCCTCCACAATGATCAAAATGTAAATGTGTTAAAAACACATCTGTAATGTCATCATGCGAAAAGCCTAATTTGTGAAGGTTCGAATCTAAACTATCATTCCCATTCAAATGATAATGAGAAAAAAACTTTTCAGATTGTTTATCTCCAATTCCAGTATCTATCAAAATAAGCTTGTTTCCATCTTCAATTAATAAACTTCTCATTGACCAATTACAAAGATTATTTTCATCGGCTGGATTTGTTTTTTGCCACAACGTTTTAGGAACAACTCCGAAC
>JAJTEO010000129.1 GCA_021300395.1 Fluviicola sp.
GAAACAGTGTTTGCATCATAACCTAATAAGGTATACATCTGTTTATTTCCTTTTGCTATTGGTATAATTTTATAGTATAACGCACCATACCAATTTTTACCTTCCAAAATTTCAGTTGGGCGAGGAGCTAAAGCAAATGAATTATCGACTAATTCTGAAATTTTAATTTCATTTTTCGCTTTTGTATCTACTCGTAATATATAACAATAATATTTTTGAGATTTATCATCTTGCTCAACATTCCAATTGAACATTCTAATTAAATTGTCTTCACTTTTAATTGTTCCAACAGATTTTAAAGAAGAAAAGGGATAATTAAAAGCATTATCTAATTGAATTGTTTCATATAGATAATCCTTGAATATTTTATTTTTCAAAGATTTGTCAGCGTCTTTTTCTGCAGCTCTAAGATCATTTAAATACAATGATAACTGTTGCTCGCGTTTAAGCAAAACAGAATCAGCCTGCGCAAAACTTTTGCTTAGTCCGAAAATTGTAAGTATGATAAAAATAGCTCTCATGCTATTATAAACGTAAATGTAAGAAGATAGTTACGATTTTACAAATACGATACCAAAAATTCACTTGTAAACAATAAAATTTGAACTTGAATTCAATAATTTTAATCGATTCATTTCTAGTGAAATCTGAGCCCTATGGTGGGTTGAATGATTTAAGATGTGATACAAAATATCACTATTATTTTTTTTCAACAAAATACCTTCAGAATCATGATAATTTACTTTTTCATTCAATTCTAAATTTTCCAAATAGTCAATTGTTGTCAAATAATTGGATTGATTCAATTTTAAAAAGTAATCGATCGGTAATTTATCCCATTCATTTGACTCGGGCAATTCACCTAATAATCGTGCATTCCAAATGTGATGAATGTTTATTATATGTGACATAGAACGAAGAACAAAATCATTTAATTGATTTTCATTTTTCAACAAGTTTAGACACAATGATTTATTAGCGTAAAAATCAAATTCAAACTTATCAATAAAAAAGTCTTTCCTTTGGTTTGCTTTACTTTATTCACTGCGTTTTGAATGAATTTTTGTCCACCAAAACCTGGATTAACAGACATAATTAAAACTAAATCTAGATCTACAATTACATCTTCCAATACATTTACATTTGTATGAGGATTTAAAGCTACACCAGCTTTCATTCCTGCTTCTTTTATCGCTTGAATAGTTCTGTGCAAATGTGGGCATGCTTCATAATGAACAGTCAAAATATCAGTGCCTGCTTTTTTGAAGTCTTGGATGTATTTATCAGGATTAACAATCATAATATGAACATCTAAAGGCTTATTTGCATGTTTTTTTATTGCTTCAATTACAGGAAAACCAAAAGAAATATTTGGAACAAAAACACCATCCATAACATCGATGTGAAACCAATCAGCTGTTGATTGATTAATCATTTCAACATCTCTTTGGATATTTGCAAAATCACATGATAATACAGAAGGGGAAATTAAATGTGCCATTTTCTTTATTTATTTTTCGGCAAATTTAACGAATCATTATTAGTTATGAAGTGTTTTTCGTTTTAAAAGTTGAATATATTTTTCGTCCTTGTCGTAAATATCAATTAGAAAAACTAACTGGTCATCCCTTGAAATGACTGATTTATATTCCACATTTATTTGAATAGTGTTTAATAAATGGACCGTTTTATTTTGACCAAGTAAAATCAAACTATCTAGTTGTAAAGTGTCAATTTTATTACAATTACCATTTTTACAATCATTTATTAAAATCGTTTTTGCCAATTGAATTGGATCTTGACATCTCATACATCCGTGAGAAAACGAACGAATGTCTTTAGAAAACAAACCTTTACTCGGAGTATCATGAAGATAAACTCCATATGGATTATTGAATTCATATTTTATTATCCCTAAACTATTTTTAGGACCAAATTCTTGACGAACCTTAAAGGGAAACGTATTTTTGTATTTATGCCAATTGATAGTTGTTGGATCAACTTCAACTTCATTTTTGAAAACTTTTAAATTATTTCGTTTAAAATAAGAGACATTATTTTGTGCCTCTGCTAACATTTCTTTGTTTTTAATTGATTGTGGAACAGTCCAATAAGGAAACAATACAAAACGATTGATTTTTGCTTGTAACTCTGGTGTTCGCGTTTCAGTTTTACCTACTATAATTCGATGCTGCTCCTTAATTGAATCAAGAGAAAGAAAAAGCATGTATTCAGGAATATTAATTCGAATATTTCGTTCTGAATATTCAAATAAACCAACCTTTCCATCAGCGTCTAAGCCATTTTGACTTTGGAATTTCTTTAAGGCATTTACGATTACTATTGAATCAATAGTTTCACTTTTTATGAATCCCTTTGAAATCAACGCTTCTTTCAGTTTAATTTGACAGTTAATAGTATCAGATTTCAACGTTGGAACATCAAATGTTGTTGTATCAATTTTCTGTTGTTGACAAAAGTCATAAAGATTAATAGCAAGTTTTAAATAATTAGAATCCTTTGGTCCCCAGTTGATTATTTGATGAGAAATTTCATTTTTATTTGAACTTTTGAAATTTATTCTAGTTATAAAATCAACTATTTCAGGGAAAGATGAAACTCTGATTGCAAAGGTGTCTTTTTCAAATATTCCATTAGATAAATCTTCTGAAAGAAGGGCTAATTTACTTGTAATCATCAATTCCTTTTGAAGGAAGTTCGCTTTTTCCCAATTAAAATGAGAGTAACGTTGATCTGGAATACTAAATTGAAGTGTGTTTTTTAATAATTCTTCAAGTAATTTTCCATCTTTAGTTAAACAACTATCGTTGATCCAAAAGGGCCTATAATCCCTTGTAGAATAAAGAGAATTTAAAAATGTAACATTTTCATCGTGAATCCCTATCGAATCAATATAATCAGGAGCTAATGAAAGTTTAATTTTTTCATTAATTGGAAGCTTCTTATTTTCTTCAGCTAAAGGATCAACTGAATTATTTTTACATGAAATGAGTATAAAAAGTAGTAGAGAAAAATATATTAATCTTTTCATAAAATGAAATCAGTTTGTTTTCGTTATTTTCGTACTCACATTGAGTAAAAATAAACAAATTTTTCTAGAATGACTTTTTCATTATTAACTATTATTTTGATTGTTACAGTTATTGTCTCGCTTCGTGCGATGAATGATAACAATCTGAAAGAGAAGATGATGTTTATTCCTTATTTGTGTAAGCACGAAAATCAATCGTATCGTATTTTTAGTCATATTTTAATTCATGCAGATATTCCGCATCTACTTTTTAATATGATGTCTTTCTATTTTTTAGGCAAAATATTAGAAATAGAATTAATTTCAAAATATGGTTTTTTTCAAGGTGAACTTCACTTTTTAATTATCTATTTATTGGGAGCTATGTTTGCAACAATTATTCCATTTGCAAGACATCATGATCATTCTCATTATAGATCTTTAGGTGCTTCTGGAGCTGTTTCTGCAATTATTTTTGCATTTATTCTTTGGAATCCAACTGTAGAATTATCATTGATGTTTATACCAATTCCAATTCCAGCTTATCTTTTTGGAGCACTTTATTTAGGATTTGAATATTATATGGACAAAAAAGGAAATACAGGTATCGCTCATGATGCCCATTTAGGTAATGATGGTCCAACAATACAAGCAGGTAATAGAGGTCACTTGTATGGAGATGGTGTTTTCGAAAGTATTCGAATTATGAACGGGAAACCATTGAATATGGATAACCACATCAAACGATTAATTGAAGGAGCGAAAGCTATTAAAATTAGACCATCTGTGTTTTTTACAACTGAATTTTTTGAAGAAAAAGTACAGGATTTAATTGACAAATCTGAAATAAAAGAAGGTGGAAGATGCCGTATTTCCTTAGACAGAATGATGGGTGGTACTTATACACCAACTTCGAATGAGGCTGTTTATTTTATTGAGGTTTATCCATATGAATTCAATGATTTTGATTTGAATTCGAAAGGATTAGAAATTGATTTGTTTACAGATTTGAAAAAACATAAAAATAGTTTATCAAATTATAAAACTAAAAGTGGTTTATTGTATGTGATGGCAGGTGTAAATGCAACAGAACGTAAATTAGACGATGTCTTAATCGGAAATGAAAAAGGTGCTATCCTCGAAAGTTCTAGTTGTAATTTATTCGTTGTAAGTAATGGTGTTTTATATACTCCTGGTTTAGATGAAGGTTGTATTGCAGGAACAATGCGTATGCAAATCATCAACTTAGCTGTTTCTCATGGAATAAAAGTATATGAGTGTACAATCTTTCCTCAAAATATTATTGCTGCTGATGAAATATTTTTGACAAATGCAGTCAGAGGAATTACTTGGGTAAGTGGTTATAGAACAAAACGTTACTTCAACAATACTGCTCGAAAATTAGTTGCTTATTTGAATGATTATTGGGAGAATCAGTTAGGGGAGTAACATCGACTCCGCTCAGCTTACTCGACTCCGCTTAGTCAACATGATTGCTCTTAATCCTATTGGGTTAAGAATAGTAACTTATAGTTCATTGTAAAGTAGTTGAAATTTTCATTCTAATTTACAAAAAAAATAAAATCAGATTAAAATCTAAAAATGAAAACATTTAAAGAACTTGGTGTAAAGGATCAATTTATCAAAGCGTTAGACGATATGAAAATTACTCGTCCTACGGAAATACAAGAAAAATCGATTCCATTTTTATTAGATCAAGGGACAGATTTTATTGGTCAGGCAAATACTGGAACTGGTAAAACGGCTGCATTTGGTTTACCATTATTACAACGAATTATTCCTGAAGAAAAGAAAATTCAAGCATTGGTTTTATCTCCTACAAGAGAATTAGGTCAGCAGATTGCAAAACAATTGTTTAAATACACGAAATTTTCAACTGATAAAATTTTCATCGAAGCAGTTTATGGTGGAGAAAAAATTGAAGAACAAATATTCAAACTTTCAAGACCTACTCATATTGTTGTAGCTACTCCAGGACGATTAATAGATTTATTAGATCGCAAAGCCATAGATTTAAGCTACGTTGAAACAATTGTTTTAGATGAAGCTGATGAAATGTTAAGCATGGGATTCAAAGATGAATTGGATGCTATTTTAAAATATACGATTGGAAGTAGAAATACTTGGTTATTTTCAGCTACAATGCCTGATACTTTGCAAAATATTATTGGAAAGTACATGTCCGTGGATGCTCCAAGAGTTGCTGTAAGTAAAAGAAATCAAGTTAATAATCAGATTGAACATCAATTTGTTACATGTGATGAAAATTTCAAATTTCAAACATTAGTTCAGTTTTTGGCTGTTCAAGGTGGAGCAAGCGGAATTATTTTTTGTAGAACAAAAGCTGGTTGTCAAAAATTAGTTGACCAATTAAAAACAAAGAAATTTATTGCAGATGCTATTCACGGAGATTTACAACAACGTGAACGTGAAAAAGCAATGCGTGCTTTCAAGAATCATAAGATTCAATTGTTGATTACAACTGATGTTTCTGCAAGAGGAATTGATGTTGACGATTTATCTTTTGTTGTTCATTATGATTTACCAGAGAAAATGGAGAATTATACGCACCGTTCAGGAAGAACTGCTAGAGCAGGTAAGAAGGGTGTTTCTTTAAGTATCGTAGGAAATAAAGAAATCAGAAAAATTCGTCAAATTGAAGAATCTTTACATGTAAAATTTAAACGAATTGTAGCTAAATAGTATTTGAATTGAAAAAATCCTTAATTTAGAAGTATGAAATTCAAAAAGTGGATCGTTTATTCGTTGCTTTTAAGTTTTTTCGTTCTCTTGACTCCAAGAACGATGTGGCATGATTGTGACCAAGATTCTCATTCACATATTTCCAAAAATGATTCTGTAAAACACGATTTTAAATTCAAAGGTAAATGTTATGCTTGTGATTTTTCTATCGATTTTATGGAAATTAATCAATTTGAATTTTATCATTTTAAACCACAACCTATTGCTTTCAATCAGATTCAATTTGAGTCATTTAAACACTCCGTTTTATTTAGATCCTTTTCTCATCGAGGTCCTCCAATTGTTTAATTAAAATTGATCTATTATAATAGATATTGAACGCTCACTCTTGAGTTGATTCATTTATTTTAATTAAAAAATCATGAAATATTTTGCATTGATTTTTGTTGTATTCCAATTATTTATTGGGTTTACACAAGAAAAAAATTGTAATCTTCAATTTGAAGGTTATGTTAGAGATAAAATTTCAAAAAAAGAAATTTCATTTTCTACGATAAAATTCTTAGACAAAACAGGTACTACAGATTCTTTAGGTTACTTTAAATTTTCAGGATTATGTGCTGGAATTTATGAAGTTGAAGCCTATCATTATGAAAATGAGAAACCTGTCGTTATTTCATTTAATCTTATAAATGATACGTTGATTTTTATTGAAGTTGAAGAATGTTTTCATGAAATTGATGAAGTATTAGTAGAAGGACATAAAATCAACAAACAGGAAATTGAAACCTTACAAAAAAACACATTATCAGGGGCTGAATTGGATAAATTAAGAGGGAATTCACTTGGAGAAAGTTTGAAAGCTATAACGGGTGTAAATTCAATTCAAACAGGTCCAACGATTTCAAAACCAATGATTCATGGTGTATACGGGAACCGAATTTTGATATTAAACAATGGAGTTCGCTTAGAAGGACAAAATTGGGGGAGTGATCATGCGCCTGAAATCGATCCTTTTGTTGCGACTAAATTGAGTGTTATAAAAGGCGCAGCGAGTATTCGTTATGGAATGGATGCAATCGCTGGTG
Organism: Fluviicola sp.; assembly: GCA_021300395.1. Classification (GTDB taxonomy): domain Bacteria; phylum Bacteroidota; class Bacteroidia; order Flavobacteriales_D; family Crocinitomicaceae; genus CAIUKX01. The sequence continues at coordinate 6,844 of JAJTEO010000129.1, forward strand.
TCGTTTTAGTTGAACCAAAAGAATTACCATCTAAAAAATCAATGAATGGTGAACTGAATTTTGTAGGTTCATCAAATGGAAAATCAGGCATAACTTCAGGAACAATAGAAGGTGCGTTTGGAAAGAAATTTGAAGGATTAGCTTATCGAATTCAAGGTACAATGAAGACTTCTGGAAGTTATTCAACTCCGAATTATTATTTGACAAATACGGGAATGAATGAGAAAAACTATTCAGCTGCAGTTAATTATAGAAAGAAAAAATGGAATTTAGAGTCATATTATAGTGAGTTTGATTCTAAACTTGGAATTTATTCAGGGTCTTATGTCGGTAATTTAACTGATTTATACGCAGTATTTAATAGCAAAGAACCATTGGTTCCGTCTATTTTTTCTTATTCAATAGAAAGAGGTTATCAAACTGTCAATCATCAGTTATTTAAATTGAAAGGCGAATACAATTTCAGTAAATTAAGCAAGTTGATTTATACGTATTCTCGTCAAATTAACATGCGTTCCGAATTTGGACAAGATGTATCTTATAATGATGAAATTGTAGCGAAAAATATACCTGATGCTTATTTTCAATTGACAACTGACTTATCTGAATTGATTTGGGAACATTCATCCATTGGACATCTAAATGGCTGTATAGGTATTCAATTTGAAACTCAAGGTAATATTTTTGAAGGATTAGATTACAGAGCTTTAATTCCAAATTACAGAAATTACAGTGGAGGCGCTTTTCTTTTAGAAAAAATCCATTTTGGTAAATGGTCTGTTGAAGGAGGAATACGTTATGACTATAAATGGATGAAAACGTATAGTTTAGATTTTACGACACTTCTAAAAAAATCTCAACTAATGGATTGGCAAAATGCATCTGGATCGCTGGGAACTATCTATCGCATAAATTCAAAATCTACCATAAACCTCTCAACAAGTGTAGGTTGGAGACCACCATCACCAATTGAGTTATTTGCTTACGGAATTCACCAAAGTGCTGCATCATTCGAAATAGGGGATTCAACATTGAAAACAGAGAAATCTTTGACTATTCAATCTTTTTATACTTACAATACTAAAAAGACATTTTTAGAAATTGGAGGCTACTATAATTATTACTCAGATTATATTTATTTAAATCCAATGTCTAAACCAATTGTTACAATTGCGGGAACATATCCAGGATTTGAATACAAGCAAGCGAATGTTTATTATTATGGTTTAGACCTTAACTTTTCAACGGATTTAGGAAAAAGAATAGAAATTTCGACAAAAAATTCGTTAGTGTATGCTTACAATTTAACAATTAAGGATTATCTGATAAATGTTCCTACTAATCGTTATCAATTGGCTTTAAAATATTCAATCGATAAGATTTTTAAGGTTAAATCAATCTTCTTTCAATTAGGAACTTCTTTCATTGACAAACAATATCGAACACCAAAAAATGTTGATTATGTAGCTGCACCAAACGCCTATTTTTTAATGAATTTTGACATGGGATTTGTGGTTCCGATAAAGAATCAATCTATTACGTTTAATTTAGTTGTAGATAATTTATTGAATACAACTTACAGAGACTATTTGAATCGTTTTCGATATTACAGCGATGAATTAGGTCGAAATATTTCTTTAAAAATTAAAGTTCCTTTTAACATTATCCAAGCGAAGTAGTCATGATTAAAAATTGGTTCATATCGTTCTGTTTACTTTTATATTTAGGTATAAATGGATTGATATTTACCCATTTTCATGAAGAACAATCTTTTAAATGTGATGATTATCATGCTAAGGAAATAGAAACTTGTTTTGTTTGTACTCATCATTTCACGTTAACATTTTCTTCTCTTTTTAAAAACGATTTTTTTGAATTTGTATCTCATATCAATCAGTTGATTTTTGATTACCAATCTGATTTTACAATTTTTAATAAAACAACTTTATTTCTGCGTGGACCTCCATTTGCAATTGTTTTTTAGAATAATAAGTCAAAAAAATAATTTAATAAAGTAAAAATGAAAAATAGTAAAAGTTTAATAATAATGTCTTCTTTGGCAATAATTGGAATACAATGTAAAAAAGATGAAGCAGTCGTAACTCCTCCAGTTCCTGGACATGAGTATATGACTACAGTTAAATTAAGATTAGAAAATACAGCTAATCCGAATGATACTATATGGGCAACTTGGAGAGATTTAACTCCTGAAGATACAAATGCTCCAGATACATCTTTAGCGATTGTAAATGTTAAGAAAAATTCAACTTATAAATTATCTGCTTTTATATTGGATGAAACACATTTACCAGCAGAAGATATTACTGAAGAAATCAGAGAGCGAGCAAATTATCATCGTTTTTTCTTGCTACCATCAAGCTCAATTTCGAATTATGTAGTGGTAACTCCAACCGATTATGATTCGAATTCACCTTCTTTACAATTAGGTTTAGAAAATGTGGTAACAATTTCGGACAATATTGCTTCAGGAAGATTACAAGGGATTTTAAAGCACCAACCAAATACTAAAGATGGAACTATGGAGGTTATTCAAAATTATTGGGTGATCTAATAAAAACGGATTATACAGATAGTTTATCAGGATTTTCTTCATCAAATGGTTATAATTTTGGTGTTGAAGGAGTTTATAGTTTGACAAAATACATTGGAATAGGTGGAAGCTTTTCTTTTAGTCAATATGGATCAAATGGATTAGATAGTTTAGCGATAGGTTACATGGAAGATTTTGAGGTGGAATATGTGACATTGACTCAAACTGGGAAATATAATTTTTCTACATTCTTGGTTGGACCCTATTTTCAATATCCTTTTGGGAAATTTAGTATTGAAGGAAAATTAAGAGCAGGTTTACTTGCAGCAAAAACTCCTAAATATCAAGTTGATATAGAAGATTTAACAGCTGCTACTTTTTATCAAAATTCAGCGAACTCAATTGCTTTTGCAAGTAATTTTGGTTTAGGATTAAAGTATAACGTAACTGAAAAATTAGGTGTGAAATTGAATGCTGATTACACAATTTCAAAACCAACATTTGAAGTAGAAAATGTGAATCGTTTGAATAATGCGGGTCGTTTAATTCAAAATTATTCACCATCAATAAGTTATTTAACTTTAAACTTAGGTGTAGCTTATAATTTTTAATTTAAAGAGGGTTGTCCGAAAACAAAAAAACTTTCTTTTTGGGCAACCCTTTATTTTTATTTATGGTTAAATTATTAAAATACGTTGATTTCATTTTTAGGAGGAGATGAAATTGCAGGTTCTAAAATGAAAACGAATTATATAAATGATTCCATACACCTTAATTACGAAAAAGTACATAATTGTAGTCATGATCATGAGAAACACGATTCAGTAAAAGTAAACAGCTCAAAATTTAATAGTCATTTTGGAGGTGCGATTTATTATGGAAATCAATTTGATTATTTGAATGAATATGCATGTTACTGGACATCAACTTCTATCAATGATGGATTTGCAATTTATTTATTTTTATTAGCTCAAAAATCGAATCTTTTATTTGAAAAAACACTTAAGATAAATGGGATGAGTGTTAGGTGTATTAAGGATTAATAGTCATTAATAACTTAACCAATAATTGATAAGAAGTTCCAGGTTTATTTATTTGATTAACAGTACCTGTAAAATATGTGTCAATTTCAGGTGCATAATAAGCAAAAGCGCCTGACAATCCAGAATGTCCATATAGAATCGGAATAGATTTCCCCATTGTAAAAGATTTTGGAAGTTTAAAACGCATTAATCCAATTCCATTTTCAAGAGGATACATGATTTTATTCCATTGATATAACTCAGGTAAATATTCTTTCGGAAAAAATACACCATTAAAAAATGCCTTTAAAAAAATCATTGATTCTTCAGTTGTAGAAACGATTCCACCATCAGCTTTAAAAGAAGACATTGCTTTTGGAATTGTTAATTGATTTTCTTTGAAATAAATATTTATTGGACGTTTATCCAAAGTGTCTGAATATAAATAGGTTTGTTTTAAACCTAACTTTGAAATGATTTCAATATCAAAAATAGAGACAATATCTTTTTGAAAAATACCTTCCAGAATGAGACTTAAAAGTTGGAAATTCGTATCAGAATAAAAAGCTTTACCTTTTGTTCCTGGTTTGAATTTGGGTTTCATTTTTTTTGACAAAGAAATGGCTTGTTCACAACTCCATAGTTGATCTTTCCCCTCGGATAATTCTCTTAATAAACTTTTACCGTTTTCTTTTTTATCTTCAAAATAGTCGGGGAGACCTGACGTGTGTGCTAACAAGTGTTTAATTGTTAATTCATTAGAATAATCTTTACCATTATAAATATGTAAATTTTCTAAAATAGTTTCAGGTAGATATTTTGAAATTTTGTCATCTAATGAAAGTTTACCGTTAGATTGTAATTTTAGAATTAGCGCTGTGACATACAGTTTTGTTGTACTTGCAATAAAATGTTGTTGATTTTTATTAAAATTTCCAGCCTCATAGGTAAATTGTTCCTTTGGATTTGAAAGAGTAATCGCACTTCCAAAAACTAATTTTTGATCGATTGATTCATTCATTAGTTTTTTAACTAATAAAGTGTCAATTTCACTTTGAGCGATTAAAGTATTGAAAATAAGTAAATTGAAAATGATAAATAGGATGCTGATTTTCATTTTTTATTATTTTATATTAAAGATTTAGCTCTTTTGAAACCAATAGCATTAGCTTGATTCAACCAAGTTTTAATTTTTTCGTCATTTACTTTTCTGACCATGCTAAAATAAGTTGTTTTTACGACTTTAATACCACAAAAATCTAAAATACTTTTTCTAAATACTTTTACTCCACTTTCTCCTAATAGATATTTATAATACAATGTAGGTGAATCCATTGTGCAGATAATTTCACTTGTTTTCCCAATTAATAGTTTATCCCACATAGGACTGTTCTCACGATATTTAAAAGCAAATCCAGGAAGAAATGTTCTATCTATAAAACCTTTTAATAGAGCAGGAAAAGAACCCCACCAAATTGGGAAAATCCAAACAATATGATCTGCATTTTGAATTTTTTCTTGAGCCAATATTAAATCAGACTCTAATTATGAATTTCACAAGAGTTTTACTTTCTTTTTAATAATTGATTCTTTCCTTTTCACAGTTATTGTAATCGTATCGCCTTTTTCTAGTTTTGATAAACATTCCATGTAATCATAGATGTCTTTAATTTTAAATTTGCCGATTTTAATAATGATATCTCCAGCTTCTAAACCTGCTTTCATTGCTGTTTTACCTTCTGTTACAGCATC
>JAJTEO010000130.1 GCA_021300395.1 Fluviicola sp.
AAGAATCATCCAAGTGCCAAAAATGACCGAAAGTATCATCGCCGGTGTTGTTATAATCCACCATAATCGACTTTGCATGATTTGAAATTGCTTTTGTAAAATGGATTTTTCAGGCTCCGATTTTAAATTCGCCTCCGCGTCGTAAATGAAAAGTCGTACCATGTAAAAAAGTCCTGCGAACCAACTAACTACGAAAATGATATGAAGTGCTTTAACAACATCGAAAGTCATGACACAAAATTAATCGTTTATGGCGTTTATTTCAATTTTGGGTTTGTACAAATGAAAAATTGAGCTTAATATTGTGATAAGGCTTCGATATGAGAGGATTTTTTTTGATGGTTACTTTTTTGATGACAGTTATTGGTTTAGGGCAAGCCAAGTTTCTATCCATAGAGGGATATTATCAAGGAAACAATGTAATTGTATCCAACCCACCACTCTCAGATGGTTATGGCTATTGCGTATACAAAGTAATGGTAAATGGTGAAATTCTTCCTGCAACTATTCAGATGGCGAATTTTGAAATTGATTTTAAACTTTTTCGCTTGAAAAAGGGTGATAAAGTTTTCGTTGTTTTGGAGCACTCTGAAAATTGTACACCTCGATTCATGAATCCAAACGTTTTATTACCGAAGAGCACGTTTGAATGTACGTCAATAGTATGTGATAATTATGGTCTTTTAAAATGGTCTGCAAAAGGTGAAGATGGAATCTTGGATTATAAAATTGAACAGTTCCGATGGGATCGCTGGGTTGAAATAGGTCTTGTAAAAGGTGTAGGAACAAAAGAGGATAGATTTATGATGCCTATGGGAACCTCCTTAAAACTGGATTTTCGGATTCTATTGATTGCAGGAGCTTGGTGAATGGAGTTTATTTCATCAATTACGATAATACTTCTGAAAAATTCATACACGCTGAATAATGATAAAAAAAATCGAACATCTTGGAATTGCAGTTAAGGATTTGAGTGCTTCTATCGAACTTTACGAAAAGTTGTTTCAAACAAAATGCTACAAAATTGAATCTGTTGAAAGTGAAGGTGTAAAAACCGCTTTTTTTAAAATTGGGGAGTCGAAAATAGAATTATTAGAGGCTAGTAAACCGGATTCTCCGATAGCTAAATTTTTAGAAAAAAAAGGCTCAGGATTTCATCATGTCGCTTTTGAAACATCGGACATTGATTCAGAGATACAGCGTTTGATTAATGAAGGTTTTGAATTGATTCATCAAACTCCCAAAGACGGAGCTGACAATAAGCGAATTGCGTTTTTGCATCCAAAAGCTGTTGATGGATTGTTGTTGGAATTGTGTCAAGAAAAAAGCGCGTAGAATTCCTCCTCGGATTGATAAAAATGTGTGTTAAGCCCAGCTTTTATTGCTCCCTCAATGTGTTGGGGACTATCATCTATAAACAAGGTCTTTTCAGGATTTAATTTGTTTTGTTGTATTACCCACTGAAATGTTTCAACATCAGGCTTCCGCTTCCCTATTTCAAATGAAAGATACACTTGGTTAAATAGTTCATTAAATGAAAGATTTGAAACATTATTCCAATTTCGGTAGACAATTGGCATGTGAATTTCGTTCGTGTTACTCAATAAAAATGTTTGATGTGTTTCGCTAACTCGTTCGAGTAATTCAATTTTTTTCAAAGGAAAATTCCCCAACATCGCATTCCAAGCGCTAACAATTTGGTTTGGAGTAATGCCCTTTGGAACAATATTCATCAATTTATTGATAAAATGTTGACCTGAAATTTCACCTTTTTCGAATGCATCGAAGAGTGATTCTTGCTGTAATTGATTGTAATGAAGTTCGAAATCCGTTATTCCTAAATCTCGAAAAGCGTTGGTAGTTGCTTGATAATCAATATCGAGAAGAACACCTCCGAGATCAAAAATGATCGTTTCAAATTGTTTCAATTTATTCATTTAGCAAAAATAGTTCATTGAATTTTATTTATACGAAATCTAAATTGCGATCTATGACAATTCTATGACATTTATAAATAATTCAGAACCGAAATTTGTGCATAGATTGAAAATAGGTGCAGACAGGATTAAACATATTGGCTTTCACGCACAGAAACTTGGATGTAAGTAAAATTGGTTTACTTCACATTGACAAAACTGATCAACCAGAACGTCTTCATGAATTAAAATCAAAATTGAGCTTAGTTGAACTTTGTTTTTTAACTACCTGCAATCGAGTGGAATTTACCTTTGTTAGTGATTACGAATGGCAAGAAGATCATACTTTCAATCTTCTATCAATGCTTTATCCAAATTTAAGCGAATCTCAAATTTCCGATTTTTCAATTCATGTTGAGCATTATGCTGAATACAATGCTGTAGATCATGCCTTAGCAGTGGCCTCGTCAATTGACTCAATGATTGTTGGTGAACGTGAAATTATAACACAAGTTAGAACAGCGTTTGAGTTTTGCCGTGATAATGAATTGACAGGCGATCTTATTCGTATTTTGATGAAACAAGTAATCGAAACAGCAAAGAAAGTTTACACCGAAACAAGCATTGCTTCTAAACCTGTTTCTGTTGTTTCTTTAGCCTATCACCAATTGAAAAAGTTCAATATTCCTCTGGATGCAAGAATTTTATTTATCGGAGCTGGTGTAACGAACACCACTATGGCTAGATTTCTAAAAAAACATGGCTTCAAGAATTTTGTAGTTTTCAATCGAACGTATGAAAAAGCACATACGTTAGCTGAAGAAATTCGAGGAATTCCAATCTCATTGGCAGATTTAAAGAATTACCAAAATGGATTTGACGTCATTATAACATGCACTGGAGCAGATAATCACATTATCACCAAGGAAATATATGAAAGTTTGCTCGTAGGCGAAAAAAATAAAAAGATTGTAATTGATTTGGCAATTCCACAAGATTTGGATCCAGAGATAATAGAAAATCATAAAATTGATTATATCTCCGTTGCTCATTTACAAGTTATTTCAAATGAAAATTTAAAGGAACGAACAAAGGAAATTAAACACGTAGAGGAAATCTTAAGTCAAGGAAACGCTGAATTCTTTTCGTTATTAAAAGAAAGAAGCGTTGAAAGAGCTATGCGTGAAGTTCCTGAACAAATTAAATCCATCAAGTCGTTTGCTATCAATGAGGTATTTCGAAAGGATATAGAGAATATGGATCCTGAATCTCGAGAAGTGTTAGAAAAAGTGATTGGTTACATGGAGAAAAAATACATTAGCGGGCCAATGCTACTCGCCAAAAAAATCATTTTAGAAAATGTCTAATAATCGAATTATTCGAATTGGAACCAGAGGAAGTGACCTTGCTCTTTGGCAAGCGAATTTCGTCAAGAGGTCTTTGGAAAAATTAGGTCAGCAAGTTGAAATTCAAATCATCCATACGCAAGGAGATAAAATTCAAGATTTGAGTTTTGATAAACTTGAGGGAAAGGGTTTCTTTACAAAGGAAATTGAACAAGCCTTGCTAGAAAAACACGTTGATCTCGCTGTTCATTCGCACAAAGATTTGGAAACAACTTCTCCCGAAGGATTGACCATCGCTGCTGTTTCTGATCGTGAAGACCCATCTGAATTATTGTTGATTAGAAAGGAATCTGTGGACCAAAATCAACAATGGAAATTGAAGGAAAACGCGATTATTGGAACTTCTTCGGCACGAAGAAAATCCCAGATTCTAGCTCATCGATCCGATTTATCGATTAAAGATTTGAGAGGAAATGTTCCAACCCGAATTAATAAATTAAGAGAAGGGAATTATGACGCCATACTGTTGGCGAAAGCGGGCGTTAATAGATTAGAATTAGATTTGAGTGATTTACATTGTGAAACATTGAATGCAACTGAGTTTATTCCTGCTCCAGCTCAAGGGGTTCTTGGTTTACAAATACGGAGTGAAGATAACGAACTTGCGAATATTTTGGCTCATTTGAATCACGAGAAAACGCAGGCTCAAATTGAAATCGAACGTGGAGTTTTGAGGAAAATGGAGGGAGGTTGTCAGCTTCCTCTTGGTGTGTATTACAACGGAGAGAAAGTTCACGTTTCATATTCTAAAAACTCAGAAATTTCAGCCCGTTATTTTGTTTTTGAAAAAAGTAATCAAGATTTGGTAAACGAAATTGTTGGTCACTTAAAATCGATCTAATTGATTCAAAGCATTTTTATTTCAAGGGACTCTAATGGTTGCGTCAGTCTAATTGAATTCTGCAATCAACATCAACTGGACTTAGTTTCGCAATCATTAATCTCTTTTGAGTCAAAAGACTTTGAAGTTTCAGATTCATACGACGTTATTTTTTTTAGCAGTATCCGGTCAGCAGAATTTTTTTTGAGAAAAGAAAAATTGAATACCTCAGTGAAAATTGCCTGCATTGGTCAAGAAACCGCGCTCAAGCTAAAAAATCTCGGGTTGCATATCGATTTTGTTGGAGAAAATTCAGGAAACCCATCCGACGTTTCGCGCGAATTTAAAAATTGGATCGGTACAAGAAAAGTCCTGATTCCTCATTCTTCTGAAAGCCTACTTTCTATTACTGAGTTTTTAAACCAAGACCAAACTCTTTTGGTTGAGGTATACAAAACTCAATTAAAACCTGCGAAAATAGCCGTATGTGATTGTTATGTTTTCACAAGTCCAACAAATGTGCGTGCTTTTCTTTTGTCAAATGACAGGTCTAGTGTAAAAAATGTCATCGCGTGGGGCAGAAGTACAGAAAAAGAATTACTATTAAATAAAATTCCCGTCATGAATGTACTTCAGACGGGAACTATGTTGGAATTAGAAAGTTATCTAAAAACGATTATTTAATCTTGAAGAATGCTTTCGCCTGAGCGTCGTTCGGATCTAAATCCATAACAATTTGCCAATATTGCTTAGCCTTTTCAGGATTCTTAGCAGCAGAGTTGACATAGTAGTCACCGCAATATTTCGCTGATTCCATAACCATTTTTTTGTTGGAGTTTGAACCACGTTCCTCTGGCTTAACTAGTTCCAAAACTTTTTCATAAGATACTTGTGCTAACCATTTCTCATTGTTTAAATCCTGTTGCAACAACGTTCTTGCTTTCCACCAATAACCAGGAGCGTAAGTAGCAGAAAGTTTATTTACGTGTGAGAAAGCCGTGTCTGCTAAAATGTAATTTTTAGGCCCAAAATAATAAGCTTTACCTAATTCAAATTCTTCAGCTGGAGAAAGAGTTACAGATTGACTTTTGAATGAATAATACTCAATTGCCTTATCATATTTCTTAGCTTTGAAATACATTTTCGCAATATCACCAGCAAGTTCTTTCGCTAAATCAGGGTTTAATTTAGACGCTTTTTCAAACTCCAAAATCGCCAAAGAATCTGAGCCTGTTTTACTGTAAAGAATCCCTTTATTTTTAACGTCCAACCATTGAATTTTATCAGCAGGAGCTGATGCGAAGAACCGATCTAAAGCGGCTAATCCTTTTTTGAATCCATCAGCATCATTTGAACATTCAACATATGAATATCCCAACATACGATCTGTGTAGAAATTTGTAAATCCGTTGGCATTTA
>JAJTEO010000131.1:0-11327 GCA_021300395.1 Fluviicola sp.
TTCAAAATTAATCCATGAAGTGTTTTTTGAAATATAATAACTATAAGTATAATAGTTTTTTAAGCCATCACCTGAAGAACTAAAAAGATGTTCATTTGGATGAAGAAATGTATCGCCATAGAAAAAACACAAGAGGAGATACATTAAAACTAAAATGTAAACCACACCTTTATCAATTTTTGAGATCAATTTCATTTATTTATCTAAAATCAATTTCATTAATATCGAACGTTTTTGTTGAATATCCAAAATCGCTTTGCGGTGATAGATCATGTGATAAATATAACTCCATTTAAAAGTCACATGTAAGAAATATCTAGAATATGAAAATGCCAATAAACCTGAAACTGGAAAAACAGAGAAGTAAAGCAACTTTTCAAAAACTGAATTAGCGAAGTAATCAGCCGTGAAATAATATATCACGCCATAATTCAATGGATACAAAAACAACCCCATTAAAACTGATAACGGAGCAATATATTCAATATCTTTTGTCAATTTCGGAACAATATAATCAGTAATTTTATAAGGGAAAATATTAATCAACAATCCTAAAACAAAAACTGGAAATCCTATAAGAATTAGAATAATTGAAAAAATCAATTGTCTAAAAAACATTCTCAATCTAAATCTTCTATCTAAAAAATCTGGTCTAATTTCAAACTTCAATAACTGTCGATTAATGTCTTTTACTATCGTTTTCAATTCGTCAATCTCCCAAGGACGTGTTAATTGAATTTCATCCACCTTATCTCTAATGATCTTCAAAAATTGAATCTCCCCTTCTACTCCTTTTTCTTTTTGACGTAGATATTTGGAAGACAAAATCTCTTCTAAATCATCAACAATTGATTCGTGTTCTTTACTTTCCGAATTAACAAGAACTCTTTCTAAATTGACTCTAAACTGTTCTGTTAATTTTTTGGCTGTTTTACCATTGTCTTTTCGATAATCTTCAACATATTCTTTCACTGAAATCGGTGAACCAACATTTACTAAAACAGAGCTTCTAAATTTTTCCGCTTGAAGATAATTGAGTCCAACTGGAATAACTCTTAAATTCAATTGACAATTATTTCTACTCTCAGTTTCTAATGCAATTCTCGCAGTTCCTGATTTTAATTCTCTTAAATGTCTTTCTAAAAAACTAGTTCCTTCAGGAAAAACTACCAATGTTTTTCCTTCTTCAAGTACTTTATAACATGCATTAAATGAATCTTGATTAGAAACTCCCTTTATCTTTCCTTCGCCTTGTCGATTTATAGGAATCATATTGAATTTCTGCAACAACCATAGTTTGAATGGAGAATTAAACAATGTCCCTTTAGCCATGAAATGAATAGGTTGTTTACAAGTAAAACCTATCATCATCGCATCCATTAAAGTATTTGGGTGATTCGCAATGATAATTAAAGGTTCGTTTTTAAGAGGTAACAATACTTCATCGTTTAACACTTTTACTTCTTTGTAGTAAAAACGTATTCCTATAGAAACTAGAAACTTAAGAAAACGGTAAAGCATTGTTTAATTTTTATCTCAAATGTAAACATAATCTATTAAAAAGTCGACATTCTATTCACTGTTTCAATCTAGAAAAAGAATGATTAATTGAAAGCCTAAAACAACTATTTATTCAGAATTGAATCTCAGTACAAAATATAATATTCACCTATTATTCCTTTAATTTACTAAATTTGTTACACAATATTTTGAATGGAAAGTTATAAAATTGCTTATTTAAATTCCAATAATGGACACAGCGTCTTGGCTTTTGGCAAAGGAGAAGCAATACGCATTGATTCAAATACAGTCAATCATACTTCTGGCTTGGTTGAATTGGAGCAATTTATTCAACAAAATAAAAACTCTTATCTTTTCGGTTATTTGAGTTATGATTTAAAAAATGAAATCCATCATTTAGATTCAAACAATAACAATTCAGTTGAATTTCCATTAATTTACTTTTGGAAACCACAATATGTTGTCGAAATGAAAAATGAAAATTTTTCTTTTGTGCAAGGAGAAAAATGTCAAGAAAGTTTCGATTTCGTTCAAAATTTTCTTGAAGAAGAAATTGATCAAAATTTCCATCCATATAATTTCAATTTCAAACCAACAATTACAAAGAAAAAATACATTGAAAAAGTAAATTCTTTAAAAAATCATATTCAATTGGGAGATTGTTATGAAGTCAATTTTTGTCAGGAATTTATTGACGATAATATAGATTTGGATTTTACTTTAGATGCTTATTTCAAATTAAATTCAATAACAAAAGCACCATTTTCAACATTTTTTCAACACGATGAATTGACAGTTATAGGTGGAAGTCCAGAACGTTTTATTAAAAAACAAAATTTAAAATTAAGTTCTGAGCCAATCAAAGGAACCAAAAAAAGAGGTCAAACTGAAGAAGAAGATAATCAGTTAATCAATGAATTAAAGAATGATCCAAAAGAAAGATCAGAAAATGTCATGATTGTGGATTTAGTTAGAAATGATTTGTCAATAATTGCTTCTAAAAACAGTGTAAAAGTAGATGAGCTCTGTGAAATTTACTCTTATGAAACAGTGCATCAAATGATTTCTAAAATTTCATGCGAGATTGAACCTTCTGTTTCTTTTACAGATATCATTAGAGCTACATTTCCGATGGGTTCAATGACTGGTGCTCCAAAAAAAAGAGTGATGGAATTAATCGAAGAACATGAATCATTTACTCGAGGATTATATTCAGGAACTATAGGTTACATAAAACCAAATGGTGATTTTGATTTCAATGTAGTTATCCGAACTTTGCTATATAATAAAAAGAACAAAAAATTATCTTGTTCTGTAGGTAGTGCAATTACAATTCTATCAGATCCAGAAAAAGAATATGAAGAATGCTTCGTCAAAGTAAAACGAATCTTAGACGGAATGAATGAGTGATCTTCTTCAACATATTAAAAAACATTGGGAGCATTTAAAATCTAAAAAAATATTTTTAGCATGCAGTGGCGGAGTTGATTCTATGACATTATTGTCTATTTTTCATTCACTTGATTTTGATTTAGAAGTTCTACATGTAAATTATAATTTAAGAGGTCAAGACTCCGTTTTAGATAAAGAATTGGTTGAAAAAACTTGTCAAAAATTAACTATTCCATTTCATTTATTAGATATTCAACTTCAAGAACAATTAGATGAATTTGGTGGTAATCTTCAAGAAGTAGCTAGAAATGTTCGCTATGATTTCTTTGAAAAAATTAGAACTAAATCTGAGAATAACTACATCGCACTTGGACATCATTTAGATGATCAAATTGAAACTTTTTTCATGCATATTGCTCGTAAATCTGGAATTATGGGAATGGCTTGTATGAAAGCTGAAAACAAACGTTTTATTCGACCTTTACTTTCATTCTCAAAAGATTCAATTATCGAATTTGCGAATAGAAACAATATTGAATGGAGAGAAGATTATTCAAATAAAACAAATAAATACAAAAGAAATATTCTAAGAAATATTCTAATACCTGAGTTAATCAAATCGATTCCTACGTTAAAGGACAGTGTGAAACATTTGACATCTATTTTTCAAGAAAACCAAACATTAATCGAAGAAAAAGTTTTGATTTTGTTGAAAGATATTAAAAAAGACAATGTCATTTCATTTGAAATATTTGATTCACTAACGAATGAAGAACAAATTGAATTATTAAGACAGTTAAACCAAAAACCTGGATTATTAATTGATTTAGAGAAAATTCGAAATTCACAAAAAGGGAAACATATTCGGTTAGAAAAAAATGAAGATTGTCCTTTTATTTCAATTTCTAGAGAAGAGAATTCTTTTGTTTTTGAAAAAGATAATCAACAAATTAATTTGCCGAAAATACATATTGAAAAAGTAAGTTCACTACCTCTTGAATTTTCAAAATACGAAATTTACATCGATTCAGCTAAATTAAAAGGAGAATTGAATCTTCGTAAATGGAAAAATGGAGATCGCATGCAACCAATTGGTTTAAAAGGAAGTAAACTTTTATCTGATATAATTAAAGATGCCAAAATTCCGACTTTCAAAAAGAAAGATATTTTGGTACTAACCGATCAAGAAACAATCATTTGGTGCGTTGGAATACGAATTAGTTCTTCACATATTGCTGACATCCATTCAAAAGAAATTATAAAAATTACGTTACAAAATATTCAAGAATGATTCCATTCCCATTAAAATTTGAAAATAGAGTAAAGAATGATCTTTTCCTTGGAGAAGAATTATTAACGGCTTTGAATACAGAAACGCCTACTTCTGTAAGATTAAATCCACACAAAACCAAACCAAATTTACCATTTCAAAAAGAGATAGATTGGTGTCAAAATGGATATTATTTAACAGAAAGACCATCATTTACTTTAGACCCATTGTTTCATGCAGGAACCTATTATCCGCAAGAAGCTGGCTCAATGGTTTTAGATTCTATTTTGAGACAACTAGATCTTCCTGAACAACCTAAAATTTTAGATTTATGTGCTGCACCTGGAGGAAAAAGCACATTAATCGCTTCTTTTTTGGACAATAAGGGAATGCTTGTTAGTAATGAAGTAATTAATTCTAGAGCTAAAATTTTAAGAGAAAATCTATCAAAATGGGGACATACAAATGTTGTTGTCACAAACAATGATCCTGAACATTTTGAGAAAATTCCAAATTTCTTTGATACAATCGTAGTTGATGCTCCTTGTTCTGGGGAAGGTATGTTTCGTAAAGATCCAGATGCTCGAACGGAATGGACGGAAGACAATGTTCAATTGTGCGCGGCAAGACAAAAAAGAATTGTCATGGATGTTTGGGATTCCTTAAAAGCTGGTGGATATTTAATTTATTCGACTTGTACGTTTAACGAAGATGAAAATGAAAACAATGTAGAATGGTTATTAAATAATTTAGAAGCTGAGATTGTTTCGGTTGAATTAAAAGAACCAATACAAAAAGATAGAATTCAAAAAGGATTCTACTGTATTCCTGGAAAAACTGCAACTGAAGGTTTTTATATTGCCGTATTTCAGAAAATTGGAAAAATTCCTTCATTTACAAGCAAATTTGCATATAATTAAAATGGGGACAAATATCGGTGAAATTTCAAGAAAAGGTATTATCCCACATGAAGACTTAGCTTTTAATCCATTTTTAAGAATTTCTGAAAAAAGCAATAGTATCAACTTAGAAAAAGACTTAGCGCTTAAATATTTGCATGGAGATACTTTTTCAATTAATGGCGCGATGGGATTTCAATTAATCACTTTTGAAAAAGAACCGCTTGGTTGGATAAAAAATATTGGAAATCGTTTCAATAATTTGTATCCTAAAGAATGGAGAATTAGAATGAATGTTGACTTCGCCTCCGCTCAGTCAACAAAATAATCGAAGGTGACTTGAGCGAAGTCAATTGGTGACTGAGCGAAGTCGAAGTCACCTCTTCCAAGCTCTTGTCATTTCCCTTTTCCCTGGAGGTCCAGGCAATGCTTCAATTTTGAATCCTGCAGTTTTAAGATCTCTTTTTACTTGACCTTTTGCACAATAGGTTACCAAAAAACCTCCTTCTTTAATGGCTGCATATAATTTTTGAAAAATTTCTAATGACCACATTTCTTCTTGAGCTCTAGGTCCAAATGCATCATAATAAACGATGTCGTATTTTTCAGGTTATTTTCAATTTTAGTCAAAGTGAAATTTGAATTGATTTCATTTTTCGCATTCCAAGTAGTTGAGTGAATCTTTGAAAATACCACCCTATTTTCAGCCCCTTTTAATGAGCCATAATCCAATTGATTCATTTCCTCGATTGAAACTGGATACGCTTCAATTCCATCGTAATCAATTATTAAATCATTTTCTTGAGCATATAAACATGTCAAAAAAGCATTTAATCCCGTACCAAAACCCATTTCAAAAATGGACAGCTGTTTTTTATCTTTAAATGAGACAATCCCATTCTGTATAAAAACATGTTCCGCTTCTTGTAATGCACCATGATTAGAGTGATAATTTTCATCTAAATCAACAATTCGGATTGTTTTAGATCCATCAGCTGTTTCAATTATCTCTCTTTTCATTATTCCTTTTTATTGTAAAAATAATACAATCATGCTTAACTTCATTAAAATAAAAAACGGCTATCATAAATGACAACCGTTTTCTTTGTGTTTGAAGTATATAGTTTAAAAACGTTGAAAATCATCATCTAAACTATCATTTCCATCTAATTTTATTGAGAATGAATTTGAGCTCATTTTAGGTTTAACGAAAGTTTGTTCTCTTCTTTTTTGAACAACAACCGGTTTTTTAATTTGTGTCGAACTTGTTTTTTGAGAATAACTCAATCCATTGTTCTCAATTTTAAAGAATGAAACAGCATCTTGTAATTCTTCAGCTTGTGCACTCAACTCTTCAGCTCCTGCAGCCATTTCTTCAGCAGTTGCTGCATTTTCTTGAACGACATTATTCAAGTTTTGAATAGCACTATTGATTTGCTCTGCACCTGAACTCTGTTCAATACTTGAAGCAGCAATTTCCTGAACTAAATCAGATGTTTTTTGAATATTTGGAACAACATCATTTAACATTTGTCCTGATTTCTGTGCAACATAAACACTTTTTGCTGATACTTCATCAATTTCTGTTGCTGCTAATTGTGAACGTTCGGCTAATTTTCGAACTTCCGCCGCTACTACAGCAAATCCACGTCCGTGTTCACCTGCTCTTGCTGCTTCTACTGCTGCATTCAAAGCTAACAGGTTTGTTTGTCTAGAAATCTCACCAATAATAGAAATTTTAGAAGCAATAACTTTCATTGAGTTTTCTGTAGCAATTACAGATTCTTTACTTTCTATTATTTCAGTTGCTGAAGCAGTTGATATTTTTTCTGTTTGACGCGCGTTACTCGTGTTTTGTTGAATGTTAGCTGTCATTTGCTCCATAGAAGATGAAATCTCTTCTACTGAACTAGCCTGCCCTGTAGCTCCTTCAGATAATTGTTGAGCTGAAGTTGACATTTGAACACTTGCTGAAGCAATATTATCAGCATTCAATATTACTTTAGAAATTAAGTCATTTAATACTCAACTCACCTTCTGAAAGAACTGAATATTTTTGTGATAAATCACCATTCGACAATGCTGATAATACTCTTGTTACTTCTTGAGATGCTGCTGCTGTAGCGTGAGATGCTAATGTTGCAGCAGTTACATCAGTTGCAATTTTTACAACTTTTGTAATTCTTCCCATTTCATCTTTTACAGGTGAATAAACAGCTTGAATCCATATTTCATTTCCTTGACGTGTAATACGTTTAAATAAATCATTTTGAGGAATCCCCATCGCTAATTCTTCCCAAAAACGCATATAAGCTGGTGAATTTGCAAAAGAAGGTTCAACGAACATTCTGTGATGTTTCCCTACAATTTCATTTAAACTATATCCTAATGTATGAAGAAAATTATCATTCGCTGTAATAATATTTCCTTTTGGATCGAATTCAATAAATGCAAAAGAAGTGTTAATTGCATTCACAACACCTTCAGCAGCTTGTTGAGCAAAAGTTTGCTCCGTATTCTCATATCGAACTCCAATATATTTTACAGGTTTTCCATTTGCACCTAAAACAGGAGCAAAAACACCATCAACATAATAAGGAGTTCCATCTTTTTTTCTGTTTTTTACAGGTCCTCTAAAAACTTGTCCTCTTCCAACTGTTGCCCACAATTCTTTAAACACAGCTTTATCCATATCAGGATGACGAACTATGTTTTGATTTTGCCCCATTAACTCTTCACGTGTATATTGTGAAACAGAGCAGTGTAAATCATTTACATAAGTAATATAACCTCTTAAATCAGTTTCAGAAACGATACACATTTCATCTACTAATTTCATTCTAGTATCAATCTCTCTTTGTTGTTGTTCAGAATGTTCTTTAATTTCTGTAATATTTGATTGAATTTTTTGCAGTGATTGAACTATTTCTAATTTAGAATATTTATCATCAATTGCAATTTCAGATTTATTTTCTGATAATGCATTTGCGAAATTAGAAATGATAATTTGTTGACTAAAAATGTTTTTAAAGTGATTGAAAATTTGTTCATCTGAAAATCGTTCTTTCTGTAAAGAAACTGTCAAATTTCCGTTTGATAAATTTCCAAGTAATTCAATAATGTAATCTTTTTCTTTATTAGATACTCCTCCAAATAATCCCATTTTTTTTCAGTAATAAATAGTACAATAATAATAGCTCAGCTTTTGTTTAATGTTTACTAATTTTAGTTAAACATAGATTAAACAATAAGACGAAATAAGTTAAAACATCCTTTCAATAAATTTTTTATGTGATAAAAAATAATAAAATAAGTAATACTACTTATTTCATTCAGGAAAGTGTTTACCTAGAGTAGTATGAGTCAAAAACATCTATAACAACAGTTTAACTCAAAAAAAAAACAATTTTTAACTGAAATATATTTTTGAGGTATAATATGATCTAAATATTATATATGACATAAAGCCATCATCTGATTATAAATGAAATTAACATGACTAATAAATAATAATTGTACAACTAATTCCTTAATAAGGAATTTTATTGCAAAATATATTTCAAAAACTCATTAATATATTCAACTCTATTTACTGTTCTTTTTTCACTAGTAAATAAAATTTTACTTCTTATTCATTTGAAGATTTAGATTATAAAATAGAGCTTTCAATTTTAAAAAATGAAACTGCTGATTGTAAATCTTCTGATTGAGCATTTAGTTCTTCTGCACTAGCAGCCATTTCTTCTGCTGTAGCAGCATTTTCTTGTACAACTTTATTCAAAGTCTGAATTGCATTATTTATTTGATCCGCACCTGTACTTTGTTCAATACTGGATGCTGTTATTTCTTGAACTAATTCAGACGTCTGTTGTATTACAGGTACTATTTCATTCAATAACTCTCCAGATTTCAAAGCAATATTAACACTTCTTACCGAAACTTCATCAATTTCAGAAGCTGCTAATTGACTTCTTTCAGCTAACTTTCTAACTTCAGCCGCAACAACTGAAAAACCTCTACCATGGTCTCCTGCTCTTGCTGCCTCAACAGCAGCATTTAAAGCCAATAAATTCGTTTGTCTTGAAATCTCTCCAATTATTGAAATTTTAGAAGCAATTAATTTCATAGATTGAACTGTTTCAGAAACTGCATCTTTACTTTGCATCATTTCTAAAGCTGCCTTCGTAGAAATCTTTTCTGTCTGTCTAGAGTTACTGGTATTTTGCTGAATATTTGCTGTCATTTGTTCCATTGAAGAAGATATTTCTTCAACTGAACTTGCTTGACCAATAGCCCTTTCCGACAATTGTTGTGCTGAAAAAGACATTTGATTACCCGCGTCTGCTATGCTATTTGCATTTGAAATTACTTTTGCAATCAAATCATTTAATACATTTATTGTTTTATTTAAAGAATCTCCCATTTCTTTTAATTCATTCTTAGAATCAATTGAATAATATTGGGTTAGGTCACCTTTCGCTAATGCACTAATAACCCTATTCACCTCTTTAGTTGCTTTATGAGTTTCTTGCTGCGACTCATTTTGAGATACTAAAATATTTATAGTTTGATTCAATGAATCTCCCATTTCCTTCAACTCCCCTAACACACTTAAACTAAATCTTTGATTGTAATCTCCTTTTGAAATTGATTTTAAAACCCTAGTAATTTCTTTAGATGCTTTTTTTGTCTCTAAAGCAGCGATTGAAGATTCGGTTACATCAGTTGCTACTTTAATGATTTTAACTATTCTACCCATCTCATCTTTAATAGGAGAATATGTGGACTTTAGGATCAACAAATGACCGATGATGTTTATTTTCAATTTCAGACATAGAATATTCCATCATCTTTAAAAAATTATCATTTGCACTTAAAACATTCCCTTTTGTATCAAATTCAATGTATGCAAAAGTGGAATTTATTGCATTAACTATTCCTTGAGCAGCATACCTTTCATAAGTTTCCTCAGTAACATCATATCTAATTCCTATATATTTTATAGGTTTTCCGTTTTTACCTAAAACTGGGCCAATAGCAGCATTGACATAATAAGGAGTTCCATCTTTCTTCTTGTTTTTTACCGGGGCATTAAAAACTTCCCCTCTACCTATTGTTTGCCATAATAACTTAAATGCCTCTTTTGGCATATCTTCATGACGAACAATATTGTGATTTTGACCTATCAACTCTTCTCGTTTATACTGAGCTACATCACAAAACTTATCATTTACAAAAGTTATATATCCTTTTAAATCTGTTTCAGAAACAATACACATTTGATTAATTAAGTTCATTTTTGCTTCCATCTCATTTTCAACTAGTATAGCTTTATATTTTTCATCAATCAAAAATGTTTTTAACATTAATAATTCCTGAATAATTTCATTAGTGGAATTTGAATTAATTTCAACTTCAAAAATTCCTTTAGAAAATGATTTTATAATTTTTATTGACTCATCTAACTCAATTCTAAATCTTTCAATTTCATTGATTAAAACACTAGATTTTTTCTCATTATAAATAATTAATTTTGAAAATTTTCCTTTAAAAAAATCACTTAAAGTAATAATTAAATTTTTCATATTTTTTTTTTACATTAAATTTTTCACTAGTTAGTATTTTAAAATTATGATAAATTAATTCTTATTCATATGACAAAAGTCAGTTATTCTCAAAATATATATTATCACAAATATCAATTCTACTTATTTAAATAAGATTTATAGAAAGAAATTTTAGATTCAATCTATTTTGTTCTAAAAAATTGTATTAAATTTATTATTATTTAAAATCAAACTTTTGTTAGATTAACAGAAAATTAAAACTGTTTACATGGAAAAACTGAGTATTTATCTACTTTCATTTGCTTTAGTCTTATTTAGTTCATTTTCGCATTCACAATCTTTTATTAGAAAGAAAATTCTGTTTACGTTTTTAATTTTATTTATTAAACTCGAATTGATATATATAAGTCAATATCAAAATTAGATTTCTAATTAATCTAAAATTCATTGGTATGAATTTTAATATTTCAAATCCTCTTGATTGGGATAAATTAAAAAAATAAAATATTAAAACAAATAAATAGTAGGGATGAAAACAATTGAGAATTCAGATATTCGCTTTTGGATAGAAGAAGAGATTTTATTTAGTGAATACAAACAACCTCATGTTATGAATTTAGAAAATTCTATAGCTATTTATGAGTTAAGAAGACAAATATCAGATGGAAAAGATCAATA
>JAJTEO010000131.1:11339-15221 GCA_021300395.1 Fluviicola sp.
TTCTGCTACGATATAGGTAATTTGAAATCGATGACAAAAGAAGCTAGAGATTATGGTGAAATTTATGGACAAGATAATTTAGCAGCATCTGCTATTATTGTCAATTCACATATTACCCTATTTATCTATAATACTTTTTTAAAAATTAAAAAAGTTAAGATTCCAGTTAAAGCATTCAAAAAACGTGATCAAGGAGTTGAATGGTTAAAAAAAATACAAAACAACCAACCTTCAAACTAAAAAAATGGAAGTAGATAAATTAAATGAAATTTTTGAAATTGTACGAAGATTAAATTTTGATGAATTTGGTGATCAATTGACTAATGAAAATTCGTTGGATAACTTGTTGATTGAATTGAAAAGTCATGAAGAAAAATATTTGAAGCATCAAAGACGAATTGATTCAATTATCACACATTTATCAGATTGTTTTGCTGGTGATTTTTTTAATGAACTTCCAATTTCAGATAATCAAGACGAATTAGATGTTGTGTGTATGGGATTCAATACCTATATCGATGAATTAAAAGGCGCTCTAGTATCAAGAGATATTTTAGAAAAAGTAAATTCAGAATTATTAAAAGAAAAAGTAATCTCAGAAAAATTATCGAAGGCGAAAGATGAATTCATGTCAAATATGAGTCATGAAATCCGAACACCTTTGAATGGAATTATTGGATTTGCCCAAATATTAGAAAGTACTGACTTAACTGATTTACAGCGAAAACATCTTAAAACGATAAAAGTATCAGGAAACATATTATTGATATTAATAAACAATGTGTTAGAGCTTGAATATTTAAATTCAAACAACGTTAAACTTGTTAAAGAACCATTAAAAATCAATGAGTTGATTCCATACTTCTCCTCTACTTTTCATGAGATTATTTTGGATAAAGAATTAAAATTGGAATTAAAGGTAGATTCGACAATACCTCAAAATTTATTAGGTGATTCTTCAAAATTAGCCCAGATATATATTAATATTCTGAGTAATGCAGTAAAGTTTACACCAAACAATGGGAAAATTCAAGTTAATTGCTATTCCATAAACGAAAATGAACATGAATGTCAATTAAAAATTGAAATTATTGATAATGGAATTGGAATTGATCAAGAAAATATAAAATCCATTTTTGAACCATTTGTTCAAAAAACGGAGGATTTAGCTCGAACATACGGAGGAACCGGATTAGGTTTAACTATAGCTAAAAAAACGATAGACTTATTTCGAGGTTCAATTGAATTTGAAAGTGAGATCGATAAAGGTACGAAGGTAACAATTACACTTCCTCTCGAAAAAATAATTACACAACAAAAAGAATTAAAAACAAATACAGAAAATACAATGGTAAATTATAAATCTATTTCCATTTTAGTAGCAGAAGATAATGCAATTAATCAATTGTTAGTTAAAACAATTTTACAGAAAGAAGGTTTTGAAGTTGATATAGCAGATAATGGGAAATTGGCAGTAGAAGCATTAGAAAAAGAGGATTATCAAATTGTATTAATGGATTTAATGATGCCTGAAATGAACGGATATGAAGCAAGTATTGCTATAAGGAAACTAAGCAATTCAGTTAAAGCCTCGATTCCCATCATTGCTGTTTCAGCAGATATTTCAAAAGATGTAAAAGATAAATGTCTAGAAGCAGGTATGAATGATTATGTATCTAAACCATACGAATCACATTATTTAATTGAAAAAATATTAGAACACATTAAATAATATTTTAATGAAATCTCCAATCCCTCATAACGAAAAAGAGCGCCTAGAAGCTTTAAAAAGCTATCATATTATGGATAGCTTGTCAGAACAAGAATTTAATGCGATAACAAAATTAGCAGCTTCTATTTGTGGAGTTCCAATTGCGTTAATTAGTTTATTGGATGAAAACAGGCAGTGGTTCAAAGCAAAATTCGGTATCGATGTAGAAGAAACACCTCGAAATATTTCATTTTGTCAACATGCAATTTTAGAAACCAAAATTTTTGAAGTTGAAAATGCACTTGAAAATCCAATTTTTGCTCAAAATCCATTGGTTACAAATGATCCTGACATTCGTTTCTATGCAGGAGCACCATTAATTGATCCTAATGGTTATAATTTGGGAACATTGTGTGTCATAGATAAAAAACCGAAAAAATTAACCGATGAACAAAAAGATTCTCTTGAAACATTAGCTTCAGAAGTTGTTTCATTGATTTTACTTAGAAAGAGTAAAAAAGATATGGAACTTGCGAAAAACGAAATGGAAGCAATGCTCTCAGGATTACAAGAAGGCATTGTATTTCAAAATGTTAATGGTGAAATTATTCGATGTAATCAAAGTGCTGAAAAGATTTTGGGTTTAACGTATGATCAAATGATTGGTAAGACATCTGTTGATCCAAGTTGGAGGGCCATTCATGAAGATGGTTCTGATTTTCCAGGTAACACACATCCTGCGATGGTCACTTTGGAAACAAAATTACCACTTAGTAACATAATTATGGGAGTTCACAAACCGAATGGTGAATTAACATGGATTACCATTAATTCTGTTCCGTTATTTACAAATGATACAAATATAATAAATGGTGTAATCTCAACTTTTAAAGATATTACTGAATCAAAAGTACAACAAGATAAAATTAAGGAAAACGAAGCTCTTCTTGAAAAATCTCAAAAAATTGCCAAAATATGTAGCTGGAATTATAGTTATGAAACTAGAGAAGTAAAATGGTCAAAAGAGTTTATTTCAATTTTTGAAATTGGACAAAACGAAATAAAAGAAATTTATAAAGAGGATTTTTCACTTTTTATAAATAAAATTCATCCTGAAGATTATTTGAAATTTCAAGAAGTTGTAACAAATGCGACAAAAAAACTTCAGCCTTTTGAAATAGAATATCGAATAATTGCATCTGAAGGAAGAATAAAACATTTAATATGTAAAGGAGAGCTTGAAACCGACAATCTTGAAAATCCAATTTCTATGAGTGGTACTATTCAAGATATTTCAAGAAGTAAAATTGCAGAAGAGGAATATAACAAGGCGAATGAACGTTGGAAATTTGCTATCGAAAATTCAGGTGATGGTATTTGGGATTATGACTTAAAAAACAACATTTCATATCAATCAGATCAATTTTTAAAGAATTTAGGTTATGAAAGAGGTGAAAAAAGTTTTACGCATGAATTCATGATGACTTTATTTCATCCAGATGAAAAAGAAGAAATCAATAGATTATTTCAAGCTCATTTAAAAGGTGAAACAGAATACTTCTCTCATGAATATAGGATTCTATGTAAACATGGTGAATATAAATGGATATTAGATCGAGCAAAAATAATAGAACGAGATAATGATGGAACCCCAATAAGAATAATTGGAATACATCATGATTTAACTCATAGAAAACAACAAGAGGAAATTCTTCATAACAATGAAAACAATTTAAAAGAAGCGCAAGAAATTTCTAAAATAGGTAGCTGGGATTTTGACTTAAGAACCAATGAATTAACTTGGTCAGCAGAACATTATAGAATCTTTGAAATAGAAGAACCTCAAACTCCAGAAAACTTATACAATTTATATCGAAGTAAAATTCATCCAGATGATATTGATGAATTGGATAAATTAGTTAATCGTTCTATAGCGGAAGGAATCGGTTTTGAATACAATCATCGAGTTTTATCTAAAACTGGTGATATTAAATATGTTTTAGGAATTGGAAAGGTTATTTTCAATTCAAAAAATGAACCTATTAAAGTAAAAGGAACCGTTCAAGATATTACAGATCGTAAAGTAGCTGAAAATAAAATTACTCTTTCAGAAGAACGTTTAAATGAAGCACAAAAATTAGCTAAAATCGGAAATTGGGAATTCGATTTAA
>JAJTEO010000132.1 GCA_021300395.1 Fluviicola sp.
TTTAAAGATAAAAATAGCGCTGGACAAAATACTTCAAATCCAAATGCTTTTACGTTCCCGTATTATGGTTCTCCTGTTTATTGGGTAACAAGAGGATATGTTATTTTGGATGATGCTTCTTTCCCTATCATTGGAGAAGGTGAAAAAGAACCAAATGATAGTTTCTTAGAGCAATTGGTTGATAATGCAAAAGCTGCAATAGATGCTGTAGATAGTTTAGGTTATATTGACAGAACAAAAGTAGCTGTTGGTGGACATTCTTATGGTGCTTTCATGACAGCCAACTTATTGACTCATTCTGATTTGTTTGCTTGTGGTGTAGCTAGAAGTGGTGCTTATAATAGAACATTAACTCCTTTTGGTTTCCAAAGTGAAGAAAGAAGTTTCTGGGATGCTCAATCAGTTTATAACACGATGTCTCCTTTCAATAATGCAGATAAAATGAATCATCCTTTGCTTTTAGTTCATGGTGATGCTGATAATAATCCTGGAACTTTTACTCTTCAAAGTGAACGATATTTTAACGCATTAAAAGGTCTTGGTAAACCAGCTCGATTGGTTTTATTACCTAAAGAAAGTCATGGTTACTCAGCTAAAGAAAACATACTTCATTTATTATGGGAACAAGATCAATGGTTTGAACGTTACTTAAAAGGCGTTAAGTAATTTGTTTAAAACTCTTCATAAAGTCCTAATAAATTGGGATAATTTTGATGAATAATCAATGTATTTTTACAAAAAAAACTTATTATGAAATTCTTTATAGATACTGCAAACTTAAACGAAATCAAAGAAGCATACGAATTAGGTGTTTTAGATGGTGTTACGACAAATCCTTCATTAATGGCAAAAGAAGGAATTACAGGTGAACAAAATATTTTAAAACACTATGTTGATATTTGTAATATCGTTGATGGTGATGTAAGTGCTGAAGTTATTGCGGTTGATTTTGAAGGAATGATTCGTGAGGGTGAAATTTTAGCAGCATTACATAAAAACATTGTAGTCAAAATTCCAATGACTTTAGAAGGAATTAAAGCGATTAAATATTTCTCTTCAAAGAAAATAAGAACTAATTGTACACTAATCTTTTCAGCTGGTCAGGCATTATTAGCAGCAAAAGCTGGTGCATCTTATGTTTCGCCATTTATTGGTCGTTTAGATGATATTTCTACAAATGGATTGGATTTAATTGCTCAAATTCGTCAGATTTACAACAATTACACGTACGATACTGAAATTCTAGCTGCTTCAGTTAGACATCCAATGCACATTATAAACTGTGCTGAAATTGGAGCTGATGTCATGACAGGACCTTTAAGTGCTATGAAAGCGTTGGCTAAACACCCTTTAACAGATTTAGGTTTACAACAATTCTTAGCGGATTACGCAAAAGGAAATGTGTAAATTATTCGTTACGATATTTTAAGAATTTGAAAAGCTGTCCACTTAGGACAGCTTTTTTGTTTTCAAATACACTCTTCTTTTTTATTGAATTGATTTTTCAGAAAAATAGTGAATACGAAATATCCAAAATCAATAAATCCATTTTCATAATTTTCAATTAAGAAACTACCGAAAAACAAAATCAAAAATAATATTAAGCTTAAATTGAACCCTATTTCACTGAATTTCAAATTGTCTGTCGATGTAAATTCCTTTTTAACTATTGATACTATAAAAACGATAGCAATTGCTAATTCCAAAGAGGAAATAATAAAATAACTGGCTGGTATACCAAACGGAATTTTACCAATTAAACTTGAACTAAACTGCTTAACAAACCATTCTGGAGGCAAGTCACCTGTAAACTTATGTAATGCAGTTATTAATGATAAAGCAATCATTAAGAGCAAAATAAGTAATTTATCTATTTTTTTCATCTTGTTTTTTTATTTAAATATAATGTCTTTTAATAAAATGAAATTAAAAGATTGTAAGCTCAAGTCCTATTTCAAATAAAAAAATAATAAACTGTCAATATGTCAACGTTGAAAACTATGGAATAATTATTGACTTTATGGGAGTGTAAAAGTGATAGAATAGTTATTTTTGTTAGTATGAGTGATGTTATAAAATTATTACCCGATCATATAGCGAATCAGATTGCTGCCGGTGAAGTAATTCAACGTCCTGCTTCTGTTGTAAAAGAAATGGTTGAAAATGCCATAGATGCAGGTGCTACAAAAGTCGATGTAATAATCAAAGCTGCTGGAAAAACGTTAATTCAAATTATTGATAACGGAAAAGGTATGTCCATTTTTGATGCAAGAATGTGCTTTGAAAGACATGCTACAAGTAAAGTTTCAAAAGCAGAAGATTTATTTGCTTTAACAACTAAAGGATTTCGTGGTGAAGCTTTAGCATCAATCGCAGCAATTGCTCATGTTACTCTTAAAACAAAACAAGAAGAAGATCAAGTTGGAAATTTAATTCAAATAGAAGGAAGTAAAGTAACTGAACAAGAACCGATTGTTTGTCCAAATGGCTCTTCTTTTGAAGTGAAAAATTTATTTTACAATGTTCCAGCTAGAAGAAATTTTTTAAAATCCGACGCTGTTGAATTCGGACATATTTTAGATGAATTTGATCGAATTGTTTTAACACATCCAGAAGTAGCATTTTCATTAAAACATAATGATAATGAAATATTCAATTTGCCAGCGGTCAATCAAAAAAAGAGAATAGTAGATGTACTTGGTAAAAAAAGTAATGACCAATTAGTTCCGATCGAAGAAAATACTGACATTGTTTCAATTGCAGGTTTTGTTGGGAAACCAGAATTTGCTAAAAAGACAAGAGGAGAACAATTTCTTTTTGTAAATAATCGTTTTTTTAAAGATTCATACTTTCATCATGCAATCACAAAAGCATTTGATGGATTAATTCAACATAAAACGCATCCCTCCTATTTTCTTTACTTAACAATTGATCCTCAAAAGATTGATGTGAATGTTCATCCAACGAAAACAGAAATAAAATTTGAAGAAGATCGTTTGATTTATGCTATTCTTGTGAGTAGCATTCGTCAAGCTTTAGGGAAATACAATGTTGCTCCAACTCTTGATTTTGAAAGAGAAACCAGTTTTGATCTACCGCTTTCAATGATGAATGAAATCCCGGTTGAACCGACCATTAAAGTGAATGAAAATTACAATCCATTTAACACTACAACTTCAGCTACAAGTTCATCGAAATCATCAAGTTATGGCTTTACAAATGCAATAAAAAGTGAAGGTTTTGGAAACAAAGAAATTACTCAAAAAGATTGGAGTCATTTCTACAACATTCAAGAAGAAACTCCGATAGCTGAAGATAAAGTGGAAATTGATTTTGAAGAACCAGTTGAACTTTCAAAAGATTATATATTAAGAGGTAACTTTATTATTACAACTTGTAAATCAGGACTTTTAGCAATTCATTACAGAAGATCTTATGAGCGTATTGTTTATGATCAATTAATGACTGCTTTTATATCAAACCCTATTCATTCGCAACAACTTTTATTTCCCTATGAGAAAGAAATTTCTGTTTCTGAGAAAAATCATTGGTTGTCGCATTCAACGATGTTAAATCGATTGGGATTTGATTCTGAATTCGCTGAAAATACTTTATTATTAAAAGCTGTTCCGACGATACTTCAAGAAGAAAATATCAATAAATGTATTGATGTAATACTTGATAATATTGCATTCAGAGAAATAGAAAAAGGAGATGTTGCACATATTTTGATTCAATCAATTGCATATGCTGCTTCTCAAAAGAAAAATATTATTACAACAAAAGAATCGATTGAAGCGTTAATTGATCAATTATTTAATTGTCCCGAACACGCTCACACTCCAAATGGTAAAAAGATAATGCAAACTATACCATTGGAAGAAATCGCTAATAAATTTTAAATATGTTCTCATTTTTAAATAACATACCGCAAGTAACGAAGAACATTCTTTTATTGAATGTAATGCTTTACATAGTAAGTCATGTATTATTATCAACATCTCATGGTAGTATTGATTTGTTTACTTTGTTGTCAGCACATTATGTGAATTCAGCACTTTTTGAGCCGTATCAAATAATATCGCATATGTTTATGCATAGTCCTCAAGATTTCCTCCACATTCTATTTAATATGTTGATTTTAGTTATGTTCGGAGCTCACTTAGAAAGATTATGGGGCGCAAAAAGATTTTTTATTTTTTATATATCCTGCGGATTAGGTGCTTTTGCTTTATATAATGCAATGGGAGTTATGGAGCTTCATAGTTTCAAAAACCAACTGATTTCAACTGGCTATGATATTCACACTTTAAATCATCAAATAGTTACTAATAATTTAACAGATGTAAAACTATTATCTGATAACAGTCAATTTCTTTTAGAGAAATACATAAAGTATAATTATAGCACGATGTTAGGGGCTTCGGGAGCACTGTTTGGTGTTTTAGCTGGATTTGCCTTCCTATTTCCAAACACTGAATTGATGCTTATTTTTCCTCCTATTCCAATTAAAGCTAAATTTTTGATTGGTGGATATATCGCATTAGAAATATTTCAAAGTTTAAAAAATCCTCATGATCAAATTGCTCATTTAGCTCATGTTGGAGGTGCAATTGTTGGAATTATTATTTTATTAATTTGGCGTAGAACAGATCGTAAAAACTTTTGGTAATGCAAACAGAACATTCTTTTTCAGATATATTAAAAAATCAATGGAGAACAGGTGGTATGACTGTTCGATTGATAACGATTAACGTTAGTGTTTTTTTGTTTCTAGGTTTCATGGAAGTGTTAGCCAGATTAATTGGTGGAAATTCTTTTCTATTTTATTTAGGCTACGCTTTTGATTTCTTTCATTTAGATACAACGTTATCAAATTTCATTTTTGCACCTTGGACGTTGGTGACGAGTATTTTTGCTCACGTAAAAATCTTCCATTTATTATCAAATATGTTAATGCTTTATTTTGCTGGACAATTATTTGAGCAATTATTTGATGGAAAACGATTGTTATACACTTATTTATTAG
>JAJTEO010000133.1 GCA_021300395.1 Fluviicola sp.
GGCGAAGCAGTCAAAACAAATTTGGAAAAAAAATATTTAGAATCATACACTATTGAAGGAAACAAGTTGGAAGAGATACATTATTTAAATAATAATGTAATTTCAGAGAAATTTAATTTTGAGTACGATAATAACGGTCGTTTGATAAATGAAACAAAGTATAACGCCAGTGGTAGAATGTATGAAAAGTATGTTTGTAAATACAACGATAAAGGTTTTTTAACAGAAGTGTTGGATTATAACAGCGATACTTTAGTTGATGGAAAATCAGAGTATGTAAACGATGCAAATGGAAATGCAATTGAAGAAAAAGATTTAAATTCAAATGGAATCGTTTATGATAGTTATACTTATAAATACGATGATAAAGGTAATCTGGTTGAAGAAAATGATTACAATAGTCGAAATGTTTTAAATGAACATTTTGTTTATAGGTATGATGCTAATGGAAATTTGATTGAAAATAGTATTTACAATTCTTCTAATATACTTTTTGATAGATTTACCTACGTTTATGATGAAAAAGGGAATGTGATAGAAGAAGTAGATTATAATGGTGATGGAGTAATTTTTAAGAAAAATGTTTACAAATATCACTATGACCAAAATGGGAATTGGACTAAAAGAACAAAGTACAATGTTCTTAATGAAAACATAAAGGAACCAGATTCAATTATAGAAATTAAGATTGGTTATTTTAATTAAAAATAAAAACCCCTATAAACAGTTAAAAATTTGGTTATAGGGGTTGAAAGTATATTTTCAGTGGAGACACTAATCTATAAATCTAAGTTTATAAAGGGTTTAAAACTCTATAATCAAAGTTTAAACTTCTGTTTTGTATTCACATTAAGTTTCTTTAGGAAGAAATTTGTAATTTATTAAATATATAATTATTCCTTCTTTTTTGTTTTAAACTGATAATTACTATTGATTATTTCGTAAGCGAAGTTTTTACTTATTAAGTATAAAATATTTCCTCTTTTTTTAATGCATTAAGTTAATTCATGCTTTTTAAATTTATTCTGTTTTACAATTTAAACAAAGCTTCAAAATGAATTTTAAAATCTTAGCATTAATTAGCTTATATTTATAAAATTTGCTACAAAATGAACATTGTTTACTATCGGCGAAAATAGGGTTTTTAAATCATGTGTTATTAAAGTTATTTTACTGATAAACAAGGTTAGACATAATGATAAAAAAGAATAGTATGAAAGGAATTCAATTTGATCTAGGTAAAGGATTTATTTTCAGTAAACATGTACCAAAAGAAATATCTCATTTTGATAGAGTATTTGACATCTTTAAAGAATTGCTTACACATACTTCTGGAAATGTCGAGGAAGCTTTTGAATGGTTGGACGTACTCGACAAAGAATATTCAATTTTTACTGACGAATATACCTTAGCTGATTTTGAAGAAGATCTTAAGAAACGAGGCTATATCAAAGAAGAAATCGATCCTGAAGATGGTAATGCTGGTAAAGGAAAAGGGAAGAACTTGCTCACAGCAAAAATGGAATCTGCACTTCGTGAATTTGCCTTGGACCAAATTTTCGGTAAGCTGAAAAAAAGCGGAATAGGAAATCATAAAACAACAAAGATAGGAGTAGGGGATGAACGGGATGGTGACAGCAGAACTTTTCAATATGGAGATGATCTTGCCCTCGTAAACATGACCGAAAGTTTAAAAAATGCGCAGATCAATCACGGAATTTCAGATCTTAAACTGACTGAAAATGATTTGATTGTTGAAGAAACAAAACACAAAGCTCAAATGAGTACAGTTTTGATGATTGATATTAGTCATTCGATGATTTTATATGGAGAAGATCGAATCACACCGGCAAAAAAAGTCGCTATGGCTTTGGTGGAATTAATCAATCGGAAATACCCAAAAGATACGATAGACATTATCGTGTTCGGTAACGAAGCATGGCCTATTAAAGTAAAAGATTTACCTTATTTAAAAGTAGGACCTTATCACACCAATACTGTTGCAGGTTTAGAATTAGCAATGGATATTTTGCGTAGAAAACGAAATACCAACAAACAAATCTTCATGATTACAGACGGTAAACCCAGTTGCGTTAAATTACCCAATGGAGAATTTTACAAAAACAGCAATGGTTTAGATGAAATGATAGTAGGACAATGCCTAAATAAAGCAGCACAAGCCCGAAAATTAAAAATTCCGATCACCACATTTATGATTGCACAAGATCCTTATTTGAGACAATTTGTGGAATTATTTACTGCGCAAAACAAAGGGAAAGCTTTCTTAACAGGTCTATCAGGTTTGGGACAAATGATCTTTGAAGATTACGAAAAAAACAGAGTGAAAAGAATTTAACAAACGCATTAAAATACATAAAATGAAAAAAGAAATCACATTCAAAGAATTAAAAGCTTCAGGATACAAAGACCAATCTATCAATCAAGAGATGCAAGCAAATCTTTCAAGAAAAATAAAATCTAAAGAGCCTGTTTTTGAAGGATTATGGGGGTATGAAGATACAGTTGTTCCACAATTGAAAAAGGCAATTCTTGCTGGACATCACATCAATTTATTAGGATTAAGAGGTCAAGCAAAAACGAGAATTGCCCGTAATATGATTGAATTATTGGACGAATACATGCCAATAGTAAAAGGTTCAGAAATCAATGATAGTCCTTTTCATCCTATTTCTAAGTACAGCAAAGATATATTGGCTGAAAAAGGAGATGATACACCTATTTCTTGGGTGCATCGTTCGGAACGATTTTTCGAAAAATTAGCAACTCCAGATGTAAATGTATCCGATTTGATTGGAGATATCGATCCAATTAAAGCAGCTACTTTAAAATTACCCTATTCAGACGAACGTGTTTTGCATTATGGAATGATTCCTAGAGCGAACCGTTGTATTTTTGTTCTTAACGAACTTCCTGATTTACAAGCGAGAATTCAAGTTTCCTTGTTCAATATTTTACAAGAAGGAGACATACAAATTCGTGGTTTTCAATTGCGAATGCCGTTGGATATTCAATTTATATTTACAGCAAATCCAGAAGATTATACCAATAGAGGAAGTATTGTAACACCGCTAAAAGATCGAATCGGTTCACAGATTTTCACACATTATCCAAAGTCAATTGAATTAGCTAGAAAAATAACGGAACAAGAAGCGAAAATTTCGGATAGCGACAAGGAACGAATTACAATTTGTAGTTCAGTAAGAGATTTGCTAGAGCAGGTTGCTTTTGAGGCAAGAAACAGCGAATATGTAGATGCTAAAAGTGGAGTAAGTGCACGATTAACCATTAGTGCAATGGAAAACCTGATAGCGGCTGCAAAATTACGTTTAATTGAAACAGGAGCAGAAAAAACAGCAATTCGTTTGGTTGATTTTGTTTCGATTGTTCCATCTATCACAGGGAAAATTGAGTTGGTTTACGAAGGGGAACAGGAGGGAGCTGCAGAAGTCGCTAAAATGTTAATCGATCAGGCAATTCTCACTGAATTTGAAAAAATATTCCCTCGAATTCCAAAATTAGAAAAAGAGGGGGTGAAAACACCTTATTCAGATATTATAAATTGGTTCGAAAAAAATGTTCTAGAATTGCATTATACAGATTCGGATGCTGATTTCAATAATGCTCTAAAACAAATTGAGCCATTATGTAAATTGGTAGATGAGTATAACCCAAATTTAGAAGAACAAGATCGCTTGTTCTTTATGGAAATTGTAATCTGGAGTTTGTCGATTTGTAATAAACTGGATAAAACGGAAAGCGAAAAAGCTTTTTCCTTCGATTCAGCAGGTTTAGGGAATGAATATTTCGGAAATAATTAAAAAAATGTATTGAATAATGATGGAAGCGTCTTTGGGATTCCGAAGGCGCTTTTGATTTTATTAATAAAAAATACTTTTAAATAGATGGGATAATATGGCAAGGATTGAAAAGATTGTGATCAGTATGAGTTAGAGAGTGAATATTGAGGTATAAATCAGATTTCCGTGTAAGTACTCCACTTTTGCGACTAATACTCAAACTCCAAACTGCTTTGTGGAGTTCACTGACCTTTTTTCGATACCCTTTTTGGAGGATTTGGAGAGGTTGGGCAATGTTTTTAAGTTAAAGTCAAAGATATCTTTTTATAATAGCTAATTTCTGAAAACCGAAAAGTGCGAACTGAATAATTCAAGTAATTCATTGCTTTAATGTATTGTATTCTTGTAACGATTGCAGAACTAGAAAGTATAACATGATTATTTAGGAAATTTATATGAGTAAATAAAAGTGAACAATTTATGACCCTAATAGGATATTGAAAAAATATCTAAAAATTATTGCTTGTCTAAAATCGAAAATCAAGATTTCTACTATTTATCTTGTTATAGGAAAAAAAACTAGTAACCGTTTATAAGGTTAAAGAATTACTCTGACTTTTAGAATAATTCCATTTGGATGTCGTCCTCAGGTTTCGAGCAAAATTTTGAATATAAATCAATTGCTTTTTTGTTTCCTAATTCTGCCGCTCTTGAGAAATCAGAACACCCTTCCATTGTAAGTCCTAAATTTATTTTAGCCAAAGCTCTGTATAAAAATGCGTTGTCTTCATTTGAATTAAAAATTATTGCTTTGTTCAAATCTTCAATTGCACTGTGGAGTTCGTTAAGTTTAAAATAAACTTCACCTCTAAATTTAAATATCGAAAATTCGTTAGGATTAATCTCCAAGCACTTTGTAAAATCATCTAAGGAGCCAATCAAGTCTTTTATCTCTAATTTAGCTATTCCCCTCATTTTTAATGAGTCAAATTCTAAGTTAAATATATCGATTCTCTTGTTTAAAAATTTTATTGCCCCTTGGAAGTCCATTAATTCCATTTGTAGAATACCCATATGCAAAAAGATTTCAGAATCAGTAGGATTTACTTTCAGTATTTCACTAAAATCGCGCTTTGCCCTACTATAACGCTTCAACTTAAGATATGATACACCCCTTTTTTTCAGAAGAATCAAATCATCTT
>JAJTEO010000011.1 GCA_021300395.1 Fluviicola sp.
CCTAATAAGTTTAAGTTCGGACCGTTAATAATTAAAATTTTCATATTCATGTTGTCTTGGGATCGCTATATTAAACAATTTATTTCGTTTTTAAAAATCGAGAAAGGTTTAGCTGAAAATTCAATTTTTGCTTATCAAAATGATGTATTAAAATTAAAAGATTTTTCAGTTGACAAAAATATAGCTCCTGACGCTTTAACTTACAACAATTTAAAAGACTTTATAACAGAACTTTACGAACTTGGATTAAGTGCTCGAAGTCAAGCGAGAATTATTAGTGGCGTAAAACAATTTTTCGGATTTTTACTTTTAGAAGATGTAATAAACGACGATCCCAGTGAACGTTTAGAAATGCCTCGTTTAGGAAAAAAATTACCAGAAGTCCTAACGGTTGAAGAAATTGATGCACTTATAAATGCCATTGACATGAGTAAAGCTGAAAGCCATCGAAATAAAGCTATTCTAGAAACGCTATACAGTTGCGGACTAAGGGTTAGCGAGTTAATTAATTTACGATTTTCTGATTTGTTTTTTGAAGAAGGCTTTATTAGAGTAATTGGAAAAGGAAATAAAGAACGATTGGTTCCTGTTAGCGAAACGGTTGAACATGAAATAGGTATTTACAATGATTTTGTTCGAAGACATCAAGTCATTAAACCAGGATTTGAAAATATAGTGTTTCTGAATCGAAGAGGCGAACAATTGACTAGAATCATGATTTTTACCATAATCAAAAATTTAGCGCTTTCAATTGGATTAAAAAAACAGGTTTCTCCGCATACATTTAGACATTCTTTTGCTACACACATGATTGAAGGCGGTGCAAATCTTCGAGCAATACAAGAGATGTTAGGCCATGAATCAATCACAACAACAGAAATATATACGCATTTAGATCAACGCTTTTTAAAAGAAGCAATTATTTCGTTTCACCCGAGAAATATTGAGCACAATTAAAACGAATAATGGAATCCTATTCCAACGTTTGAATAAAATCTATTTCGTTTCACACCAGACCAATTCATAGCTGGAATGACATCATACCCAATAGACGTATTTATACTTATCCCAACATTTTTAAATTCATAACGAATTTGAGGTCGCAAACAAACTTTTAATCCGAAATGATTGAATTTTGGGTCATTAATATTTGCAGTTCCAGATAACAATCTAGCTTTTTGATATCCAATTAAAAATCCAGAATTGACATCTAAATAAAACAGTTTATTCAATTTTGTCGAAACCCCTAAATAAATAGGTAAAGAAATGTCAATTACTGAATATCGATTTTGTAAAACATTCGTTAATGTTGTATTACCATATTTGGGATTCAAATCAGTATTGAAACCTATAGTCGCACCGTTTGAATCTAGAATAGGAATGTATGTTGTATCAAATCCAATAAATGAATTTTCAATTTTATCATATTTATAACTCAATAAACTTTCATTTTGATCATATTGAATTCCTGAGGTGAATGAGTAATTTGAATTCAACATTTTTGTCAATTCGACATTTAAATAGAATGTCTTTTTCTCATTTAAATCGTAGTTATTTTGATTTTTAAATGAATTAAATCCTACGCCAGTTCCAAAACGAGCTGATATTAACCATTTAGAAATTGGATCTTTTACCGCTTGATTTAAATTGCTATCAATTGCTACTACTGTTTGTTCATTAACGATTGTATCTTCAATTGCTTTTTGAACGGTTAAAGAATCTATTTTTGTTTTTTGTTCAATCTTATTCGTTTTTGCCAAATCTGTATTATTAATACTATTCGATTGAACGATTTCTTCTTTTGGTAATTTATTCGAAATTGAGTAATCTACAACATCATCCTTTGAATCGAAATTATCCTGTTTATTAGAACTCAAAAGACCATCATCAGATTTAGTTAGGATTGACTGTTGTGTATTTACTTTACGAGAAGTAAGTTTTATATAATTCCCATTTGTTGATACTTTATTAGCTATACTTATTTTAGTATTAATGTTCTTTGAATTGAAGTCAGCTTTTTTTAATTGCTCAACTTGCTCCTTATTTTTAATTGCTTGTATTGAAACAATCTGCTTCACCTCATTTATTTGTTTCTTTACCTCTCTATCATTATTTAATGATTGATTATTTTTTTGAGACAAAGGATTCGTTTTTATTTCTGAAGAAGAATTTACTGATGTATAAGTTAAACTAGAAGTATTTTTTATAGAATTAGAAGTTCCTTGATTAATTAAAGTCAAGCTAACTATCAATCCAAGCAAGATAATCGAGCCAAATATCCAATATCCACCTTTTGATTTTTTGTTAAATAGTTTATTATCTAAAGATTTTTTTAAATCAGCAGGTGGTTCAACTGAAAAATCTTCAAAAGTGGAACTAAATAACGTTTCTATTTCATCTTTTTCTTTCATCCTGCTATTCTTTCAGATTCCAAAATAGTTTGTATCATTTTCTTTGCTTTAAAATACTGGGATTTTGAAGTTCCTTCAGAAATATTCAAATATTCAGCAATTTCTTTATGCGTCAAATTATCGATTGTATACAAATTGAAAATTGTTCTATAACCATCTGGCAACTTGTTCAAGATAGTCATTAATTTCTTTTTTAATTCATCTTTGTCTGAAAATTCAACTTCACTTTCTTGTATTTGGTCAAATTCTGAATCATTTTCAAACAATACGAATTTGTAATTTCTTTTAATGTAATTCAATGCTTCGTGAATCATGATGGTTTTTACCCAAGCACCAAATGGTTTTTCAATGTCAAATTGATTTTTATTTGTAAAAACCTTTATAAAACCTTCTTGCAAAACATCTTGCGCATCATCAGCACAACGAGTGTATCGTAAGCAAACACCATACATTGCTCCAGCGTATTGAGAATAGAGTTCATCGAAGGCCTTTTTTTTGCCCTTTACAAAGTCTATTAAAATCTCTTTTGCTGCCAAATACTTGTTGCTTAAAGAAAGTTGCCTTCATTCAAAGACAACTTTCATTTTTTAAATTAACTATTTCAAACTATCCACCAAAACCAGTTGAATCAATTCCATTTCCTCCACCAGTTGATGTTGAATCTCCAGAATTTGAAGAACCTCCGCCATTCCAATTTGTAGAATCTACTGAACCATTTCCGTTACCCCAACCCGTTGAATCAACAGAGCCATTTCCTCCGTTATCTGTATAAGTAGAATCAGTAGACCCTCCATTGTTATTATTTGACGTATTTCCATTCACCCAAGTTGTATCAGTTGAATTTGTATTTCCACATGTGTTTGGAACAATTGGATCATCTTGACATGATTGCAAGGTTAAAGTAATTCCTAATAACCCGAAGTAGCTTGCTAAAAAAATCTTTCTTTTCATAACTCTAAATTTTATTGTTTGACCTAATTACAATCTCAAAAAACAAAGAGTTGCCTGAAAATGAAAAAAAAATAAAATTTATTTTGTGC
This sequence comes from Fluviicola sp., assembly GCA_021300395.1. Classification (GTDB taxonomy): domain Bacteria; phylum Bacteroidota; class Bacteroidia; order Flavobacteriales_D; family Crocinitomicaceae; genus CAIUKX01. The sequence goes on from JAJTEO010000011.1 coordinate 3,452, forward strand.
AATATTCCCGAAACATAAATCGTTTTACCAAATAACAACAAACAGTTAGTTACAAGCAACCTTTTAAAAATAGGAATTGTAATAAAGAAAATGATTTAATTAACAGGCAGAAAATTCTTTAATATTTCAATGGTTAATGTATCAAAAGTTTTAGCAAAAAAAAGGTGGTTTCGACTTCGCTCAACCACCTTTTTTTTTATTTTTAATTTTATTAACTTACAATCTTACCATATAAATCATAATGATCGGCACTTGTAATTTCAATTGTTGCAAAATCTCCAATTCTTAAATAACCTTCTGACTTCAAAACTAAAACTTCATTATCAACTTCAGGTGAATCAAATTCTGTTCTACCTATAAAATAATCTCCTTCTACTCTATCAAAAAGTACTTTAAATTGTTTACCTACTTTTAATTGATTCAATTCATAGCTAATTCCAGCTTGAAGTTCCATGATTTTATCAGCACGTTCTTTTTTGACATTAGCAGGAACATCATCTTCAAAATTATAGGCATGCGTATTATCTTCATGTGAATAAGAGAAAATTCCTAAACGATCAAATCTCATTTTTTCAACAAACTCATACATTTCTTGGAAATCTTCCTCTGTTTCACCAGGATAACCAGCAATCAAGGTTGTTCTTAAAGCAATATTTGGAACTTTCGCGCGAATTTCATTAACCAATTCTTCTGTTTTTTCACGCGTAATCCCTCTTCGCATTGCTTGTAAAATTTTAGTCGATCCATGCTGTAATGGCATATCTAAATAATTACAAACATTTGATTTAGTGCTCATCACATCTAATACATCCATCGGGAAACCAGCAGGGAAAGCATAATGTAAACGAATCCATTCAATTCCTTCTACTTCAGAAAGTTTATCAACTAATTCAGCTAAATTTCTCTTTTTATAAATATCTAATCCGTAGTAAGTTAAATCTTGAGCAATCAACATTAATTCTTTAACACCTTTTGCTGCAAGACTTTTAGCACTATTTACTAATTCATCAATTGGAGTTGAAACGTGTTTACCACGCATAATTGGAATTGCACAAAATGAACAAGGACGATCACAACCTTCAGCTATTTTAAAATAATCTTTATATCTTTCAGATAAACAACCTGTAACGTAAACTTTACTCACTAATCCTTCCGCTTTAGCTTCTGCGTAACGAATGATTGTGTCAATTGATTCTTGTTTTGCATTATCAATAAAACCACATGTATTAATAATTACAATTTCTGCATCATCTTCCATTGATTCGTGTTCAACATCAAATTGATTTGCTTTCAATTGCGACATTAAAACCTCTGAATCAAAAATATTTTTAGAACATCCTAAAGTAACAACGTTAACTTTATTTTTTTTGAGTGTCTTTGTTTTCATGCTACAAAATTAATGATAATTCAATCATAAGCCAATTCTTTATGAAAGTTATAAATACTAAAATTCACTAATTCTTATTTATAGGAATCAAATTCAAATAAATGGTATTATATTTGAGTAATTGAGACAAAACAATATACATATGAAAAGGTTATTTACACTTTTTGCATTTGCACTTTTGATCAGTTGTAAATCAACAAAAGATGCAGCAAGCTCAACAATACCTAAAGATCCTGAAATGGTAGCAACAATAGGAGAATTTCCATCAACTAGTGACCCAATAAAAATCGACTCAGTCGAAATTAAAGGAAATAAAATGTTAATCCGCGTTTCATACAGTGGTGGATGTGGAAATCATAGTTTTAAATTAATCGGAAGTCAGCAAATTGCTAAATCAATGCCTGCAATCAGAGCTGTGAAATTATTCCACACTATTGATAATGACAATTGTAAAAAAATGATTACCCGTGTTTTGCATTTTGACATTACTGAATTATCATATAAAAAAGAAAGCGGTAGTGAAATCTACTTAGCGCTTGATGGGTATAAAGAAAAATTAAAATATACGTTTGAATAAGGTGATGAAAATAGGAATTTTACTTTCAGGTTGTGGTGTTTATGACGGTGCTGAAATACAAGAATCTGTATTGACGATGTTAGCATTAGATGAAATCGGTGCACAATATATATGCATTTCAGTAGATGCACCTCAACATCATGTAATCAACCATATTACCGGTGAAGAAATGCCGGAAAGTAGAAATATGATGATTGAATCTGCTCGAATCGCACGTGGAGCAATCGTAAATATCAAAGATGTTCAACCAGCAGATATTGACGGTTTAGTTATTCCTGGTGGATTTGGAAGTGCTAAAAATTTCACTCAATGGGCGTTTAATGGACCTGAAGGCTCTATTTTACCAGAAGTTAAATTACTATTAGTTAATTTGGTAAATGTTGGAAAACCGATTGTTGGTTTATGTGTCAGTCCTGTGGTTATTGCAAAAGCGCTTCAAGGATCTTCGACTCACCCCAAAATGACATTAGGGAATACTGAAAAGCCTTCTCCTTATAATATTGAAGAAATGACTCTTGGATTAGCAAAATCAGGAGTGATAACGAGTTATAAAGAATTGAAAGAAATTGAAATTGATAAAGAAAATCGAATAATATCTGCACCATGCTACATGATGGAAGCTTCTATTTCTGATGTTAGAAAAAACATACGAACAGCAATTGAAGCAATGAGAGATATCATTGAATAATTTAAATTCAAACATACTTCTAGTAAGAGAATTAAGAGCTTTATTGTGATAAAGCTCTTTTTTTGTGCTTATATCGATTTAGTGAAAATCTAATTTTAATCATATAGAATGAACTTGATTTTACCAAATTGTTAACAATTTCAACCCTTTAGTGAGTAAATTTCTTTAGAAATATGAAAAAAAATCGTACTTTTGCGCCCAGAATCAAAGCGAAAGCTCAAATAAAAAAAGTATGAACATTTTTGGAAAACAAGGTAAAAATGCTGATCTTAAGAAATCTATTGGTTTAGAGGGATTAGAAAATGAATTTTGGAATCTGACTCCTGCTGAATTAGTAGAAGATACTATTTTGAATGGACAAGGAATGCTTACAGACACTGGAGCAATTGCTATTGAAACAGGAGAATTTACAGGTCGTTCGCCTAAAGATCGTTTTGTAGTATGCGATGAAAAAACTGAAAATTCAGTTTGGTGGGGAGATGTGAATATTAAATTTACTCCAGAAAAATTTGAAGCTCTTTACGGTAAAATGAAAGAGTATTTAAAAGGTAAAGACGTTTATGTTCGTGATGCTTATGCATGTGCAGATGAAAATTTCCGTTTAAACATTCGTGTGATTACAGAAACTCCATGGGCGAATCATTTCGCTAATAACATGTTCTTACGTCCAACTGAAGATGAATTAGAAAACTTTTTACCAGAATGGCATATTGTGTGCGCACCAGAATTCATGGCTGTAGCTGCTGAAGATGGAACACGTCAACACAATTTTGCAATCTTGAACTTCACTAAAAAAATGATTATCATTGGTGGAACAGGATATACAGGTGAAATTAAAAAAGGTATTTTCTCAGTATTAAATTACATTTTACCTCACGAAAAAAATGTATTATCAATGCACTGCTCTGCTAACATTGGTGCTGATGGCGATACAGCTGTTTTCTTTGGTCTTTCAGGAACAGGTAAAACAACTTTATCTTCAGATCCAAACAGACGTTTAATTGGTGATGATGAGCATGGTTGGTCTGACAATTCTGTTTTCAACTTTGAAGGTGGATGTTATGCTAAAACAATTGACTTATCTAGAGAAAAAGAACCTCAAATTTTTGACGCTATTAAATTTGGTGCAATTTTAGAAAACATCGCATTTGTTGATGGAACTTCTACACCTGATTACGCAGATAGCTCAATCACTGAAAATACACGTGTATCATACCCGATTGATCACATTGATAATATTGCTGTTCCTTCAATTGGAACTTCTCCAAAAAACATTTTCTTTTTAACAGCTGATGCTTTTGGTGTATTGCCTCCGATCTCTAAACTAACAAAAGAGCAAGCAATGTATCACTTCATGTCAGGTTATACTGCAAAAGTTGCTGGAACTGAAGTAGGAATTACAGAGCCTACAACAACATTCTCTGCATGTTTCGGAAAAGCGTTCTTACCATTACACCCAGCGAAATACGCTAAGTTATTAGGTGAGAAATTAGATGGAACAGATATTAATGTTTGGTTAATCAACACAGGTTGGTCTGGTGGATCTTACGGAGTTGGAAGTAGAATGAAATTATCTTACACTCGTTCTATGATTACAGCTGCATTAACTGGTAAATTGAAAGATGTTAAATTTGAAACATTACCAGTTTTTGAACTAGCTTTCCCAACAGAATGTCCTGAAGTTCCTGCTGAAATTTTAAACCCACGTTCAACTTGGGCTAATAAAGAAGCATACGATCAAACAGCTGCTAATTTAGCTGGTCAGTTCGTTAAAAACTTCGAGCAATATGCTGCTGAAACAAGTCAAGATATCTTAGCTGCTGCACCGAAAGTGTTAGCTTAAGATTTTCCATAAACTAAAAAATCCCGATTGTTAATTCAATCGGGATTTTTTTTTGATAATAATAACTATTCATTTATTGCTTTTTCAACCAACCATTTCGTTTAAAATAGATTATAAGAGAAATAGCAATTACAAACATGACACCAACAACCGTATAATAACCATATTTATACTTCAATTCAGGCATGTTTTCAAAATTCATCCCGTATACACCTACAATAAACGTCAAAGGAATAAAGACAGATGAGACAATGGTTAAAATCTTCATGATTTGATTCATTTTCTGTCCTTGAACAGCATAATATAAATTTGCCATTCCATCCAAAATCTGCTTATTCACATCAATTTCCTCTAATACTGAAAGACAATTTTCTTTTAAATCCGTGAAATAATAATGATTTTCATTTTCCAATAAATGGGAATTTGTTTTTTCCAATTGGGAGGTAACATCTTTTAATGGAACTACTATCTTTCGTAACTCAATTAATTTTCGCTTTTGCAACTCAATCAATTTTAAAGTATTTGTGTTTGCATTTTGATGCATCTTCACTTCTATCTCTTCAATCGTTTCGGTAATATGCTCAAGTACTTCAAAATAATTATCAATAATAGCCTCCAACATTCTAAACAGTAAAAAATCAGCTCCTTTTGATCTAATTTTCCCTCTCTTTTTCTCGATTCGTCCTCTTACCTCTATAAAATGATCAGAACTTTTACCCTGAAATGAAATCAAATAGTTTTTCCCAAGAATAAACGAAACTTGATCCTGCTCTAAAATGAATACATTTTTCTCATCTGGAAGTGCTGATCTAACTGAAAAAAACAAGTAATTTGGATATTCTTCCAATTTCGGTCTGTTTTTTTCTTTATAAATATCTTCAACTGATAGACGATCGACATTTAAGGTATCGCAAAGTCGCTCAATATTCTCACGATCAGACAAGCCATGATAATTCAACCAAACTACTTTATCATCTGATATTTCTGTCGAAACAAATTCTTTAGCAAAGTACTCAGGTGAATTCTTCGCTAATAAAAAAAACTCCTTGTCGTATTTATAGATTTGGCAAATATTTTCAGGTGAATCCATATTATAATTCTTTCATTAAATATTTATACAATTCAACCATGCACATGATATCGTGTTTATAAACCAATTCTTCTGGTGAATGAACATTGTCTTCAGGAGCTCCAATAAAACACCAGTCAAACGGTAAATCTGATTTCTGTAATACACCTCCATCACTTCCACCTGCTGATTCAACTTCTAATTGAAATTTTACGCCCGATTCTTTAGCTAATTCGATGATTTTATTCAAATAAACTTTTCTTGGAATACCACTATCTCTCATTGAAATAGCTACGCCTCCTCCATGAGGAACACCTTCTGTTACCCAAGTAATATCTGAAATCAATGCTTGTCGAACACCATATTTTTCATAAATATACTTCCCGCAAAACCCAACAGAATTTCCACCATGTTCTTCGTAAGTTGAAAAAACTATAATTCCATTCTCTAAACTTTCTGCAACTTTCAATGCACTCCAAACACCTAAACGGTTATCCATATAGGGAGATTGAACATATTCATCAGTTTCTCTGAAATTTGGCTTAAAAGTCAAATTTGTACCACGATCAATTTCACGATCTAATACATATTGTAATTCTCGATTTCCATCTTCATCTTCAAACACCAATAATTCTGTTTCAATTTCACCTTGACTATCCGAACCTACTAATTGAATTCCTTCTGAAGTTTTTGGCCCTCCAATGCGAATTAAATTTTTACCATATCCAACAGTAAAACCTATTGAATCCATATGAGCAAAAATAGCAGTTGTAGGATTTCCAAAAACGAGCATTAATGTATCTTGAAACTCATCACCAAATATCATTTGAGGTTGAACTTTCCATTTCGACTGTTCTTTTCGAACATAATTAATGATAAAGTCTCTAACACCTCGTTCATCTCCAGATGCACCTCTAACCTCAACTAATTCTTTTAATAACTTCATTTATATTTTATTATTTCAATATATTCCTAAGACTTCTAATTCTAATGTAGAAAACTCCTCTAAGTCTGCTTTAAATAAGTCTTTAAAGTTTAAAGGTAAATTTAAGACAATCTCACAATCATTTTCAAATATTTGTTTTTGAATTTCAAGACTTTTCTGCTTAATATAACTCATTACAGAAGGCATATCGCTGTATTGAAATTTCAGTTTTACCCATTCAAAAATTTCCTTCTCAACAATAATCGCACTTTCTAAAGCTTCTTTCGCAGCTGTTTTATACGCTGTAATCAAGCCACCCACTCCAAGCTTTGTTCCTCCATAATAACGAACCACTCCAATTAGAATATTAGATAAATCGAATGATTGTATTTGACCTAAAATTGGAATACCTGCAGAATTATTCGGTTCACCATCATCATTTGCTCTGTAGACATCGTGATTAACCCCAAATCGATACGCATAACAAAGATGTCTCGCTTGATGATGTTCTTTTTTCCATTGTTCAATAAAAACCTTCGCTTCGTCTTCTGAATAACAAGCTACCGCATAAGCAATAAACTTAGAACCTTTTTCTTTATAAAGTCCTTCCGAAATTTCTTCAACTGTTTTGTATGTAGATTTTAAACTCAATTCACTTGGATTCTTTCAAGTTGCAAGTTTAATCATTTTCTTGATAATGGTTAGAAACAAAAAAGCCACTCTTTCGAATGGCTTTCAATTTTATTGTATCGTCAACTTCTTTTCCAAGTCTTCTAAATAAACTTTAAATTGTTTATCTGTTTCAGAAAGATTCAATACAGTTCTACAAGCATGTAAAACGGTAGCGTGATCTTTTCCTCCACAATGAGAACCGATATTTGCTAAAGAAGATTTTGTCATTTTCTTAGAGAAGAACATAGCAATTTGTCTTGCTTGAACAACTTCTCTTTTTCTTGTTTTTGATTTCAACATTTCAATTGGTAAATCGAAATAATCACAAACCACTTTTTGTATGTACTCGATTGATACTTCACGTGCAGTGTTTTTCACGAATTTATCAACCATTTGTTTCGCTAAATCAATCGTAATTGCTTTTTTATTCAATGAAGCTTGCGCTAACAAAGTATTTAAAGCACCTTCCATTTCACGAACATTCGTATTGATACTGTATGCTAAATATTCAACAACGTCTTTTGGTAACTCAATACCATTTCCGTACATTTTCTTTTCTAAAATAGCGATTCTTGTTTCTAATTCTGGTGCACCTAAATCAGCAGACAACCCCCATTTGAATCGAGACAATAAACGTTGTTCCATTCCTTGCATCTCTACTGGTGGTTTATCAGATGTTAAGATAATCTGTTTACCATTTTGATGTAAGTGATTAAAAATATGGAAGAATACATCTTGAGTTTTCTCTTTTCCAGCGAAGAATTGAACATCATCAATGATTAATACATCAATCATTTGGTAAAAATGAATGAAATCATTTGTAGATTGATTTTTAATTGCATCGATGAATTGGTGAGCAAATTTTTCAGAACCTACATATAGAACTGTTTTATTCGGAAATTGATTTTTGATCGAAATTCCAATCGCATGCGCTAAATGTGTTTTCCCTAAACCAACACCACCGTAAATCAACAATGGATTAAAAGCTGTTCCTCCTGGTTTATTTGCAACCGCAAATCCTGAAGCTCTTGCTAATCTATTGCAATCTCCTTCAACGAAATTATCGAATGAATAAGATGGATTCAAATTAGATTCAACATTTACTTTCTTTAAACCTGGAATGATGAATGGATTTCTAATTTGATTTTCATTCAAATTCAAAGGCATTGAAACTGGTGCATTTTTCAATTCTTTCTTGTTCAATGCAGGCAATTTCACTGTGTAAGGAGTTGAATTCGTACTGTTGTTTTCCATAACGATACTGTATTCCAATCTTCCTTCAGGTCCTAATTCTTTTTGAATAACTTTTTTCAATAAAGTAATATAATTTTCTTCCAACCACTCGTAGAAAAAGTGTGAAGGAACCTGAATTGTTAGAATATTATCCTCTAACTTCACGGGAATGATAGGCTCAAACCACGTTTTAAAAGCTTGTAAGGAAATGTTATCCTTAATTACTTTCAAACATGCATTCCATGCGCTTTCATGTGTATTACTCATCGAAACTGTAATTTTTAGTAAATAGTTATTAACTTATGTATCTTTAAAACTTCTTGTTCATTGAAAATCAACGCTTAGACATAAAAGAAGTTCTCTCTTTTTTCTGAATACAAATATTTACATAAAAAAGTTAAAAAAAAAATCGTTTTGCTATTGATTTAATGGAAACTTTTACTTGTGTAAAAAATATTTTTTTCAGCTTTTCTATAACTAACTGATAAATATCAGACTTAAGGTAGTTAACTTAATATTTTACTTTTTTAAAAAAAAATTAAGTAAAAAATACTGCACTTTTTAGTCGTTAATAAAGGTACAAAAAATATTCTAAATGTCTATATTTGATTAAAGTTTTAAGATTATGTTGATAAATTTTTGTTCATCCACTCATTTACGTGTTAGATATAGCGAAACAGACCAAATGGGTTACTGCTATTATGGTAATTATGCGCAATATTTCGAAGTTGGAAGAGTCGAAGCAATGCGAGCTGTTGGAATGAGTTACCGCGAAATGGAAGATGAAGGGATTATGTTACCAGTCTCAGAATTTAACGTCAAATATCACAAACCAGCTTTGTATGATGATGAATTAACAATTATCACTAAAATAACAGAAATAAAAGGTCCGCGTTTATTCTTTGAATACGAAATTAAAAACGATAAAAACGAATTGCTTTCAACTGCTAAAACAACTTTAGTATTTGTTTCAAAAGAAAACATGAGACCAATCACACCTCCTGCTTCATTTATCAAACTAATCGCAAATTATGAAATCTAATTTCACTTTCAGCAAATACTCTAAAACATCTATTGATCCTTTTTTATCAATTCGAGATGGAGAAACAAAAATTGGTCAAACGTGTCAATTTGATTATTCAAATAACGACTCTAAATATGTCATCTTAGGAATTTCGGAAGATATCGGACCTCAATCAAACTTAGGTTTTTCGGGAAGTGATAATGCTTTTAAATCTTTTATTTCGCGATTCGTCAACATGCAAGATAACCGTTTTCTAAATGGGAATTCTATTTGTATTTTAGGTGAAATCAAATCAAACGACTTATTTGAATCTATAGAAACAGGAAGAAAACTCATTTCTGAATTAGATGAATTCGTAAAATCTATTATAGAACCTATTATACAATTAGGTAAAATTCCGATAGTAATTGGAGGAGGACACAACAATGCATTCCCTTTAATTTGGGCATCTTCTCTTGCGAAAAAAGAATCTATCAACGTCATCAATCTTGATCCTCATGCAGATTGTAGAGCATTAGAAGGAAGACACAGCGGAAACCCTTTTTCCTTTGCAAAACACAATCAATATCTTGATCATTATTCTGTTTTAGGACTTCATCAACAATACAACAATGAAACGATGTATGAATACCTTGAAGCAAATAATTTCAATTTTACATTTTTTGAAGACTACCTTTTTAACAATCGTTCTTTAACGCAAGACATCGAACATTTTGCACATGTTTCATTCAATAAATCAATTGGAGTTGAATTAGATCTCGATACGATTGCATTCATGCCATCATCTGCTTTCACACCAAGTGGATTCACAGTAAATGATGCAAGAAAATACATTCACACCATATCAAAACATAAAAACATTTCTTACTTACACCTTCCTGAAGGTGCTCCTTCCACATTGAAAGAAGAAAAAATTGTAGGTAAAACGTTAGCTTATTTAGTGAGTGATTTCATTAAACAAAATACAAATTTTCAAAAATAAACTTCTTAAATAGTTCAACTTATTTTTGAATTAATACGATACAATTGTCATCATTCTAAAAATATATTTTATATTTAGGGAAATGGATATGAACACAAATAAATTACCAATACTGAATTTTGTAAAATATTTTTTTCCAGTTCAGCTTTTTATTGGTCATCTTAAATACAATTTACTAGCAATTTTGTATTGGTTAATCCTACTGTTAATTGTTACTGATAATGTAGGTAAAGCTTATGGCGTTCCTTTACTTTTCTTTTCGCCTGAATATCTTGGTGAAGTTAACAGCTGGTCGTTTTTATTTATTGGTTTTTCCGTTGGTGGATTTATTATGGGATTCAACACCTATAGTTATATTAAACTTGGGCCTTATTATCCATTTTTAGTAGTTGTTACCAAACCGTTTTTAAAATTCTGTTTAAACAACTTTATTATTCCTTTAATTTTCAATGTGATTTATATATATAACTTAACTTACTTTCAGCTTAACGAAGAACATGCTACTGGAGGTCAAGTTTTTATATACATCTTATCTTATATTGGAGGGATTACTATCTTTTTATTATTATCTCTTTTATATTTTTTTCCAACCAATAAAAATCCATTTTCACTTATTAAAAATGGCACAAATGATGGTTCCCAATCATCTAAACCTATTAATTCTGTAATACATAACAAAGAAAAATGGTATGATGCTTTTCAACAACATGATGAAAAATCATATATCTATATTGGAACAAAATTTAAGCTTTTTAAGAGTCGAACCGTTCAACATTTAGACGAAGAATTAATTGAAAAAGTCTTTGCTAAAAACCGTGTAAACACTTCTGTTTTTGAGTTAATTACAATTATTTCATTTTTTATTCTAGGAGGTTTTAGAGATTATAATTTCTTCAATATGCCTGCTGCGATGAGCTTTATTCTGTTGTTGACTATCATATTAATGTTGTTTAGTGCCTTGTTATCTTGGTTCCATAGATGGACTTATCCAATAATGATCTGCTGCTTTATGGGAATGAATTATTTGAGTGTGAACACGTCATTTTTCAATTATAAGAACTACGCTTACGGACTTAATTACTCTCCTAACAATCGTCAAGATTACAGTATCGAAAAAATTGAAGAATCAATTAACAATGAAAATACAGAACAAAAATCGCTTCATTCTTATATTAAGATTCTGAATAAATGGAAAGAAAATACTGGAGAAGATAAACCTAAATTAGTATTAATAAATACATCTGGAGGTGGATCTAGAAGCGCTTTATGGACATTAACAGTTCTCCAAAAAACGGATGAACAATTAAAAGGGCAACTTTTTAAACATACCCAATTAATTACCGGAGCGTCTGGTGGAATGGTTGGTGCAGCTTATTTTAGAGAAATCTTATTACGTTATAAAAAAGGAGAAATCAATAATCTTTATTCGGGAATTTATCGTCAAAACATAGCAAAAGACATGTTAAACAAGTTGTTTTTTACAGCTTCTACGAACGACATGTTCTTCCGTTATCAAAAAATTAAAATCAACGGTTATACGTATCCAAAAGATCGTGGATACTCCTTTGAACAACAATTACATGAAAATACGGACAATGTTTTAAATCATTCATTGGGTTATTACAAGTATTACGAGAAAAATGCGATGATTCCTGTAATGATTTTCAACCCAACAATCATCAACGATGGAAGAAGATTGTTAATTTCATCTCAACCGCTTTCGTTTATAACGGAATCTGGTGGTGGACCTACCAATGCTGTAAGTTCCTATGAAAACATTGATTATTTAAACTTTTTTCAAAACAATCATCCAAATGATATTCGTTTTTCAACGGTTGTAAGAATACAAGCAACATTCCCTTTTATTTTACCAATGGTTACTTTACCAACAAAGCCGGAAATGCAATTGATGGATTCTGGTATTCGTGATAATTACGGCGGTAAAAGCATGATGGAATTCTTACATGTAATGCAAGACTGGATTAAAGAAAATACTTCTGGCGTTGTCATTATACAAGTTAGAGACACCAAAAAAGTATTAAAAGACGAAGTCTACCATCAAGTATCATTAGGTGATAAGTTATCACTTCCTTTCGATAATATGTACCGTAATTTCACTAGAACGCAAGATTTCGACCAAGAAGAATTAATGAAAATTGGTGTAAACAACCTGAAATTTCCAGTAAACTTAATTTCATTCAATCTTAGAGAAAATAAACGCGACCGAATTTCTCTTTCATGGCATTTAACGAAAGACGAAAAACAAAAAATTGAAAAAGCATATATGAGCATTCAAAATCAAGCAGCGCTGAAAGAGTTGAATCGTTTGTTGCATGAGTGAGTTTATTGAATTTTGAATTATGGATTTTGAATTTTAGATTTTATAAGTTATTAAAAATTAAATCAACAATTCTCAATCCTCACCTCACTGCAGAAACATCACTCAAAACTACCACATGATCACATTTGCAATCTTTTGGTTGAGGTGCTCGACTTAATGTGTAAACGAATTTTAAACGTAAACCTTCAACTTTAAATTTTTCTTCAATTCCAAAAGGGAAGAATGTTTTTTTAACACCATTTTCTTCAACTTCGATGACAACATCACAACCTTGCGATTGAAGATGAACTGTTCCTAAAGTTCTTATAGTCGCTGATTCTTCTTGCATAGGTGATTCTTCTGTTTTAACCACTTCTTTTGTTGTTTTACAAGCAAACAAAGATGTAACAGCTAATGTTAATACTAACGTTTTCATAGTTTTGTAATTATAGTTTATGTTCGAAGTCAAATTTTAAGCCAAATAATTGACTTTAATTCATCAATGCTTTAGCATTTAACAAAGCGGCTTCATTTATTTCTTCTCCACTCATCAATCTAGCAATTTCTTCTACTCGCTCAACATCTGAAAGTACTCTCACATTTGTTCTTGTCAAATTATTGACAATCGCTTTCTCTACTTTGAAATGATTTTGTGCTTTTCCAGCAACTTGAGGTAAATGTGTAATCGCTAACAACTGAAGATTCTCGCCCATATTTCTCAATAGATTACCTATTTTTTGAGCCACATCACCAGAAACTCCTGTATCAATTTCATCAAAAATGATTGTTGGCAATTGCTTTTTCTTTGAAACCAAGTTCTGTAATGCCAACATTAATCGAGACAACTCTCCTCCACTCGCTGCTTTATCAATTGCAATTGGTTCAATTCCTTTGTTCGGTGAGAATAAAATTGCAACATCAGAAATACCATTGGCATTCAATTCTTTTCTTTCTGATAATTGGAATTGAATTCGTGTATTTGGCATTTTTAAATCAGCCAATAAAAGTTGAATCGATTCTTCAATTGATGGAGCTGCTTTTTTTCGTTTTTCGTGAATTTTATTCGCAATTTCACCAATTTCCAAAGCTAATTTTTCAGTTTGAATAGAAAGTTGAGCTATTTCATCTTGCAATTCATCTGACGAAGCTAAATCATTCGAAATAGATTGTTGATATTCTTGTAATTGTGCTTGAGTTGAAAAACCATGTTTCTTTAATACACGATTGTATTTATCCAATGCAGCAGTTAATTCATTAATACGGAAAGGATTGATTTCTATTTTCTCTTTTTGATCTTCTGCTTCCGCAACAATATCTTTCAATTCTATGACAACTGATTGAACACGAGTCGCTAATTCATTAATTACCTCATCTTTGTCCTTTAATCGATCTGTCGAAATTTTTAATTTATTTAAAACAGATAAAACACCTTCATCTCCATCTATTGCTAAATGAATATGATCCAAGGTTGATTTAATCTCATCAACACTTTCAGATTTATTTAATTCAAGTTCTAAAGCTTCATAATTTTTTGATTCCAAAGAAAGTTCTTCAAGTTCTTCCAATTGGAATCGATTATAATCTGCAACTTGAATTGCTTTAGATAATTCTTCTTTTAATTGATTTAGCTTTTTTGATGATTCATTCCATGTTTTAAATTTCTTGAAATAATCATTTTTTTCTGAATTCAAATCTGCCAACGTATCCAATAATTCTATTTGGAAATTGGTATTCTTCAATTCCAATGTGTGATGTTGAGAATGTATGTGTATTAACTTTTCGGCAAACTCTTTTAAAACTGCTAATTGTATTGGTGTATCATTGATAAAAGCTCTAGATCTTCCTTGAGAAGTGATTTCTCTTCGAATAATTGTGGTTTCATAATCATCGATATCATTTTCTTGAAAAAAAGCATTCAAGTGAAAATTTGACAATTGAAATTCTGCTTCAACAATTGATTTTTCTCCATTTGGTCCAATAACGGAATAATCCGCTCGTTCACCTAATATTAAATTTAACGCTCCTAATAATATAGATTTTCCAGAACCTGTTTCACCAGTTAAAACGGTAAAACCAGCTTTAAAGTCAATTGAAATTGAATCAATTAAAGCAAAATTTTGAATGCGTAAATTCGTTAACATTTAATTTAAAAGAGTTTCGTATTTAGATGAGTTTGTTGGATCTATTTTCTTCAGAGTGTTAATAATCTCTGTTTTTTCATTTTGTTCAGAATCGTAAAACACACTTTTTATTTCAGATTGTTTTGCCTGAATAAAATTCAATAAATTAATTGCTCCAGGTCTGGTAGCAGTTACTTTTACTAACATGTTTAAGCCCTCCAACATTGCTTTTTTAGCTTCGGCAGGTTTATCGTACAATTGATCCACCCCTTTTCTATGATATTCATATGAACATTCTCTCAAGGGTTCAAACAATTGATGTAGAGCGTTATCCACCAACCAATATCTGTTTCTTTTTACCCCTTTCTCATTCGATTTCCATCCATTTGCTCCAGAATTTTGAGCATTGGCAACTATTTGTTGTGCCTCAGTAAAATATGGTGTTCCTCCTTTTAAAGAGAATGAATCATAATCTAATCCAATGATGAAATAAGCATAAAAAGCCAAAATTGAAGTTAAATTATCTTTGTACTGATTTGCTGCATAAACAAATGATGCTTGTCTAGAAAAACTGAATTCAATGTCATCATCTTGAAAATTGAATAACATTGTATTGTAAGATGAATTGAAAGCTGGACGCGTAGACTGAATTTGCATAAATCCTGAAAAAGAACCGGCTGATGGTATCTTATCAATCTGCAACTGCAATTGACAATTGATTCGTTCTTCAATTTTAAATTTATCTTTCGTCCACTGTGTATTATTCATAAAATCAGTAATCGTTTGCTTTAATTGATTCAAAACATCAACCTCAACAGAAGTAATTTCCAATTTTGCATTCGTGATGATTGATACTTGACAATTCAATTCTTGTCCAAATGAGAACAATGAGATAAAACTAAAAAAAACTAATAAGTGCTTCATTATATATACTTTTTCAAATAGTCTACAATTTCGATTGCAGTTTGACTTTTAGTCATTAACTCAAATCTAGTTATTTTATTGTGATTATCAATGATAGAAATTTTGTTTGTATCATGACCAAATCCAGCTCCCTCATCCTCCAAAGTATTCACAACGATTAAATCTAGATTTTTTCGAGATAATTTTTCTTTTCCATTTTCAATCGCATTGGTAGTTTCCAATGCAAAACCAACTAGAACTTGTTGTCCACTTTTATTTGCACCAGCCCAAGAAAGAATATCTGGATTTTTAACCAATGTTAAAGTCAATGAATCATCTTTCTTTTTAATCTTTTGATCTGCTACAACTTCTGGTCGATAATCTGCTACAGCTGCTGAAAAGATTCCAACAGTTGAATTCTTCCATTCTTTTTGAACTTCAGAAAACATTTGTTCTGCTGATTGAATAGCTATCAATTTTAAATTGGGATGACTTAAAGTCAATTTCGTTGGTCCAGAAACCAAAATCACATTCGCTCCTCGATTTAAACAATTTTCTGCAATCGCATATCCCATTTTACCTGAAGAATGATTACCAATAAAACGAACTGGATCAATTGATTCATAAGTTGGTCCTGCAGTAATCAAAATTGTTTGACCATCTAAATCTTTCTCCGCTTGAAAGAAATCTACAATCGATTGAAAAATAGTCTCTGGTTCTGCCATTCTACCTTCACCAACTAAACCACTTGCTAATTCACCTTTTTCAACAGGAATAATTTTCACTCCATCTTGTTCTAGCGTTGATAAATTACGTTTTGTTGAAGGATGAGCATACATGTCAAGATCCATTGCAGGTGCAACGATTGTTTGACATTTCATGGAGAAATAGGTCGCTAGTAATAAATTATCACAAGCTCCATTTGCCATTTTGGACAATGTGTTTGTTGTTAATGGAGCAACTACAAAAAGATCTGCCCATAAACCATATTCTACATGATTATTCCAAGAACCATCTTCTTTGTTCCAAAATTCAATACCAACTGGATTTTTTGAAAGTGTAGCGACAGTTAAGGGACTTATAAAATCACAAGAGGCAGGAGTCAATATACATTTGACTTCTGCCCCTGATTTTATTAATAATCTAATAAGAGATGTAATTTTATAAGCTGCAATCCCTCCTGTAATTCCCAGAAGAATGCGTTTATTTTTCATCTTATTTTATTTTGCGTCTGGTTTACGCATATAAATTTCATCTGCTAATAACTGATCCATTGCCATAGAAACTGGTTTTGGAAGTTTTTCGTAGAACTTAGAGATTTCGATTTGTTCTCTGTTTTCGAAAATTTCTTCTAAGTTATCTGTTGAAGAAGCAAACTCTTGTAATTTTTGAGTTAATTCTTCTTTTAATTCAACACTAATTTGGTTTGAACGTCTTGAAAGAGCAACTATCGATTCATAGATATTTCCTGTTTTTTCTTCTAAGTGAACAGTATCTCTTGTAATGATTGAACGTTCTGCTGTACTATTTTTAAAATTCATTCTACTTTATTTTTCGAAATTAACTTTTATGAATTTCCTTTTGTCTTTCCATTTCGTCGCTTATGGTATTTAAGCGTCTTTTATATTTAGATTCGGGAAACTCGTTTACAAAATTACGATATCTTTTTATAGTTTGGTCAATTCTTTCCTTTTTTTTACTCTCAATACTGTTTTTTGTTAGTAAAAAAGAATTTTCAACCAATATAAAGGAGATTTCTTCTCTTTTTGTTGATACCGGATAGTCTGCTAAAAATGTTTCTGCAGAAGTAACTGCGGCTCTGTAATTCTCTGTTTTTGAATACAATTTAACACCTTGATATTCTTTTAATTGAATTTTCATTCGCAAACGATCCATTACATGATTACATGAATCTACCAACGTAGAATTTGGATATTTATCAATAAACTGCTGAAGTGTATTAATTGCGATTTCAGTATCATTTTGATCTAATGTAAATTCAGGTGAATTGCTAACAGAACACATCGCTGATAAAAACAATGTTTCTTCAGCATTTGCGCTATAAGGAAAACGTTGAGAAAATGCCCCAAGATAATATCCTGCCATATAGTAATCTTTCTCAGCATAATATGCTTTTCCAATTCTATAATAAGCTAATTCTCCTTCACCTGTTTTCGGAAACTTCTGATACACTTGCTCATACAAAGTAACAGAACGCATGTATTGTTTTGAGTTATATAATTCGTCAGCTAATTCAAATTTACGTTGATAATCATCTGATTTAACAACTTTATTGTATCCTTTACAACTAACGAATAGCAATAACAATAAGAATAAACTTAAATATTTTTTCAATTTCATATTTTCTATTTAACACGTAAACTTCTTCCTAATTGTAAAGAAGTGGTTACTCTAATTCCGTTAAGCTGACAAATCTTAGAAACAGTTGTTCTGTTTTTATTTGCAATTTCTGTCAACGTATCGCCTGATCTTACTCTATAATATTTATGTTGAGACTCAATTGGTTTTAACTCAACTTCTGGCTCTTCAATTTCTTCCTCATCTAAATTCGTCGGTTTCGCTCCAGGTTTAAATAAATACCTATGAACTAACAAATTATGATCACGACATTTTCTTTCTGAAAAATCGATTACTTCCTCAGGATTTAGTGCAGCATCGTAAAAACGAATCTCAAAATGTAAATGAGAACCAAAAGATCTGCCAGTGTTCCCTCCTAAACCGATAACTTCTCCAGCTTTTACAGATTGGTTCGGCGCAACCATTAATTTACTTAAGTGGGCATAAAATGATTCAAGTCCATTATGATGTCTAATCACCACTAAATTTCCAAAACCACCATTATTAAATTTTGAATATCGAACTTTACCTGACCAACATGCTCTTACTGTATCTCCAGTATTTAAATCTAAATCGACACCATTGTGATTACGACCTTTTCTTGGTCCGTAACGTGAAGTTAACATTCCTGGAACGGGCATAACAAACTCATCATCAGACTCATCAACTACACATAACCAAAGTGTATCTTTAAGTTTATTCATGTCATTTGACTTGTCAGTAGAAAAACACACATTGTTATCCCAACGTTGAACAAATCTTAAGGAAGAATCTTTAGAAACTAGCTCATGAAGTCGAGGATTTAATATTCCATTAAATTTTTGATCTTCAACATATTGCCATGTTCTATTTGAATAAAGAATCATCCTACCACCTTTAGTTTCAATTGTATCCATGGCAACTTGTGCTTTTGAATAAAATAAGGTCACTAAAAATAAAAATGAAACTACTACTTTTAACATGTTACTTTCTTTTCTGAATCAATTCTAAAAATATTTGAATCGAAACTTTATTTTGATTTTGTTTACTTGCGATGCAAATATACGCTTTTTATGTTAATTTTTATTGACATCCATCACTAACACATTGTAAAACATGCTCTCATTTGGATTCACAAACTCAGCTAAACCTTGTTCTCCGTAGGCTTGAGAAGAAGGAATGTAAATATACATTCGATCAGCTTTTTTAGACTTTTTTAACGCTTTTAACAAACCTTTAATTACACCTTTATCTGTTGATTTTAGCATAAATGGCTGATTACTTCTAAAAGAATTAAAGAACATTGGATGACTTTCACTACTAATCATACTGTGAAATGTCACCATATTTTTATCATCAAAAGTCACTTTATTTGCTTTGTTTTCTTCTAACAACCATACTTTAATTCCATCTACTGTTCTTGTAGGTTTCATTTTTTCTAGAATTCTAATTGTTAAATAGTTCACTGCATTTGGTGGAATTAATCCTTTAATACCTTTTTCACCTCTAGCAAGATTGCCTGGTATTTGAACTCGCGCAAAATCTCCAACTTTTAATTTGGACACTGCAAATTCCCACCCTTTTGTTTGCATTTCAAATCCAACCATGAATGGAAAATTCGGTTTATTTAACAAATGATTTCCATCAACAACAGTTCCGTTTTTCAAGGTTACTTTGTAATCTATTAATACAACATCTCCTTTTGAAATAGATTCACCTTTACCTTTTTCCATCCAAGAAATGGCCATTCCATTTGGATATTTCTCAGTTGAAACGACATCTAAATCGTCCGAATTAAAAGCGGTAATTTCCTTTTTAATTGAAGGAATATCTGCTTTAGTTGCTTCTTTCTTTACACCTTCAACTTCACAAGCAACGATTGAGAACAAACAACTCGCAAAAACAATTTTCTTTATCATCTTAATTCTTTTAAATAAATATCTACAACAATTGGATTTAATGGCGGGATTTTATTCATATCACCAACCAATCCATGAGCTAAATGACTTGGCATTACAAACTTTGCTTTATCACCAACTCTCATTTTCTTGATTCCTTCTTGAACTCCTGTTTCAATTTCACTGTGATCAACGATAAACTTTTCTAATTCGTCTTTCTCTGTTTCATAACATGTTGTTCCGTCCAACAATGAAATCTTAAAATTAACCATTGCTACTCGCCCTGAAACTGCAGAATCACCAGATCCATTCTCATAAATCCAATACTGTAAACCTGTTCCTGTTTTAACTGTTTTCCAATCCTTGTGTTGAGCTAAAAATAATTTTATATCCAATTCTTCTTCAATCGCTAATTCTTTACCAAAATCAGATGACTTTTCTTTAGACCATTGAATATTTTTCGGCTTTTCAGTTTCAGTCGATCCACAAGCAACCAACGCACAAAAAATAGGAATATAAAGGTATTTCATGAATTTTTAATTATTTGGATGTAAAGTTATAGCTAACATTCGTTGAGTTAATGATTTTAAAGTAAATCTTTCAACATTGGACTTTTCATTTAAAATTATCCAAACATTTAACATTAACTTTGTAAATAATACAAAATGGAAAAATCGTTACAAAAATTACTTATCATAGGCTCTGTATGGCCTGAACCAAACTCATCGGCTGCTGGTTGGAGAATGATGGAATTAATTGATTTTTTCAAAACTGAAAATTACGAAATTACGTTTGCAAGTTCGGCTGCAGATAGTCTTTATTCGTTTCCTATTGAAGATCATGGAATTAATAAAATAACGATTGAATTAAACAATGATAATTTCAACGATTTTATAACGGAACTAAATCCTTCGATTGTAATTTTTGATCGTTTTATGACAGAAGAGCAATTTGGCTGGAGGGTTATTGAACATTGTCCAAATGCATTACGAGTTTTAGATACTGAGGATTTACATTGCTTGAGATTAGCTCGTCAAAGCTGTTTTAAAGAAAAGAAAGATTTTCAACTTTCCGATTTAATTTCAGATACTGCCAAAAGAGAAATCGCCAGTATTTACCGCTGTGATTTAACGTTGATTATTTCTGAATATGAAATGGAGTTATTAAAAAATCATTTCAAAGTGGACTCTTCATTATTATTGTATCTACCTTTCATGCTTCCAAAGCTAACGGAATCAGAAACCCTACATTGGAAAACATTTGAAGAACGAAAACATATCGTATTTATTGGAAACTTTTACCTAAAGAAGTAATTTCTAATGCTAAATTATTACTTGCCCCAATTCGTTTTGGAGCTGGACTCAAAGGAAAACTTGCTGAAGCAATGATGTATGGAACACCTTCCGTGACAACGTCAATCGGAGCAGAAGGTATGAATGGAGATTTTAAGTGGAATGGTGAAATTCAAAATGATGTTGAATTGATTGTAGATTCAGTCACAAACTTGATAACGAATAAAGAAAAGTGGTTCGAAGCTCAAAAAAATGGAATTGAAATAATCAATAATCGTTTTGATAAAGAGCATTTCAGAAAGGTTCTTAAAAATGAAATCTTAAAGCTAAAAGAAGATTTAGAGTCACATCGTCAAGCAAACTTCACAGGACAACTATTAATTCACCATAGCCTATCAAGTACAAAATATCTGTCTAAGTGGATTATGGAGAAGAATAGATCTAGAAGTTGATAGTTAAAAATTAATAATTGAAGAGTTAAGAGTTAACAGCTATAAACTACCAACTCCTAACTATCAATTAAAAAACCTATTTTGCTTCAATCCATTCAATGATTTCTTTATCGTCTGGTTCTGTAGTTGGAGCAATTACTTTTACTAAATAACCGTTTTCATCGATCAAGTATTTTTGAAAATTCCACTTCACAGAATTATCTTCCAATCCATTTTGACTCTTTTGAGTTAAGAATTTATAAATTTCACATTTATTATCTCCTTTTACCTCCACTTTGTCCATCATTGGAAAACTTACACCATAATTTTTCTGACAAAATTCAGCGATTTCTTCGTTTGTTCCCGGTTCTTGATGCATAAAATCGTTTGAAGGGAAACCGATAATCACAAAGTTTTGATCTTTGTATTTTTCATAAATCGCTTCCAATTGTTTGTATTGAGGCGTTAACCCACATTTTGAAGCAGTATTTACAATCATCACTTTCTTACCTTTTAAAGAAGAAAAATCAAATTCTTTTCCTGATAAATCCTTCACCTTATATTGATGCACTGATTGTTTCACAATTGGATTTTCATCTACAACTGTTTTTTCTCCTTCTTTATTCATACACGTTCCTGCTAATAAAACTGTTAATAGTAATAATTTCATAATCGAATCTATTTATATTTTGTTCAAAGATAATTTATTTTCATTAAACAAAATTACCGTTCATCAAATTTAATATTGTATTAATTAGGACTAAAAAGATTAAATTCAACAAATTCGGAACATTTTTTGTGTTTTTACGAATACAATAAACAGAATGCTAAAAACACTAAACATATTTTTCGTCTTTATAAGCTTATTAAGTTATGCTCAAGCAGATTTGAATGGTTTATGGCAAGGAATTATTATTCAGGACGGAAAAAAAATTGATCAAGGAAACATCTTTTTTTTAGAAATAAAAACTTCAAGTGCAGAAGGAAAATCAAGAGAAGAACTTTATTCTACAGATTTATATTCATTAAAGAAATTAAAAACAGATTTTAAACCAAATAGTGTTACATTTAAACAAACGGTTACGTATAAGAAAAAAACTTCTCCTAAATCATCTTGGTGTTTAGTTGAAGCGACTCTTAATTACATCGATAGTACTGGATATTTAGAAGGGAAATATACTAGTTCAGAATGTAAACGAAATACTGGAAAAATCATTCTTTACCGTTCCAAAATGAAATTTACAGAAACAGAAGTTCCAATTCAGACACATAATTGGTTTGATACTTATAAAAAGGATTTAAAAAATGGAGAAAAAGCTCCAGAAATAAGAGAATTGGAACGCAAAAACTTTGTCTTTAAACCTGTCTATTTTGATTACGACAAAGCGGATGTAAAAGAAGAATATTACGCTTTTCTTTTGAGTTTAATTCATGTAGTGAATGGTCATTCCGACTTAAGAATTAAAGTAATTGGAAATACAGACAGTGATGGGTCTGATATTTACAATGAAGACTTATCCAGAAGAAGAGCGCAAGCTATTACAGATTTCTTTGTTCAACACGGCTTAAGTGCTGACAGATTAAAAATTGAATTCAAAGGAGAAAAAAATCCCGTTGACAATAACAAAACCGAAGAAGGAAAACAAAAAAACCGACGAGTAGACTTCGAATTTATATAATTTTGAAATAATCCAAATCTAGAATTCAAAATCCAAAATCCAAAATTTATTCGACTCTAGTCCACTTTTGTGTTCTAAAGAAAATTCCTATATAACCTCTCACATTTAATTTATTTGGATTTTCAGAATCGAGCCACATGCTTACTGTATATATTTTTCCGTTTTCTGGATCTAGAATTTTACCATCTTCCCATTCGGAACCATTCCAAACTAAAGCTCTTGCTATTTGCATTCCCACAATATGCTTCCCTTTTCGATCGTCGGTACACTTTTTACAAACTGGATTATCTTCTCTGCCTTCTTTCGGATATAGATATAGGATTTTACCATATAATTTACCATCGATTTTATACAACTCGACTGTTGATTTTTTCTTACCTGTTTCTTCATCATACGTTGTCCATTTACCGACACACGATTGATTTGTAGAGAAAATTGAATTGATAGATAATAGAAATGTTAATAGCAAATTCATAGTTTATTCTTTAGTTTTTGACTAAATTAATATAAATCAAAATATTGGAGAAATTCAACTTATGAACTTTATCAACAACTTCACAAAAAGTTAATATTTTGTTGATAAATCCTCTTATATTTTCGTTTTAATATCGATTTAAACCACCTTCGTTCACTATATTTGTGAGTTCATCAAATAGTCCCGAATTCAAAGGAAAAATATGAGTGAAGATTTAAAGAATCAAGATTATTCAGCGGATAATATCCAGATATTAGAAGGTTTAGAAGCCGTTCGTAAACGTCCAGCCATGTACATTGGTGACGTAGGAATTAAAGGTTTACACCATTTAGTTTATGAGGTTGTAGATAACTCGATCGATGAGGCAATGGCAGGTTACTGTAACCAAATCGATGTTTTCATCAATGAAGATAACTCAGTTACTGTAAAAGATAACGGACGTGGAATTCCAACAGGAATGCATACAAAAGAGAAAAAATCTTCTCTAGAGATTGTAATGACTGTTTTACATGCCGGAGGAAAATTCGATAAAGATACTTACAAAGTATCTGGAGGTTTACACGGTGTAGGTGTTTCTTGTGTGAATGCGTTATCAACTCATTTATTAGCTGAAGTTCACAGAGAAGGAAAAATTTTCCAACAAGAATATTGTATTGGTAAACCTCAATACGATGTGAAAGAAGTTGGTGTTTCTGATAAAACAGGTACTTACGTAACGTTCAAGCCAGATGGTACGATTTTCGAATCTACGATCTATAACTTTGAAACGTTAGCAGCACGTATGCGTGAGTTAGCTTTCTTAAATAAAGGAATTACAATCTCTCTAACAGATAATCGTGAGAATGATGAAAATGGTAAACCTTTATCAACTACATTCCATTCTGAAGGTGGTTTAAGTGAGTTTGCACAATACTTAGATCGTAATCGTGAAGCTTTAATTCCAGACGTTATTCATTTCGAAGGAGAAAGAGAAGGTATTCCAGTTGAAGTTGCTATTACTTATAACACTTCTTATACTGAAAACATTCACGCTTACGTGAATAACATTAACACACACGAAGGTGGTACGCACTTGTCAGGTTTCAGAAGAGGTTTAACAAACACGTTAAAAAAATACGCTACTGAATCTGGTATTCTTGCAAAAGAAAAAATAGAGATTGATGGTGATGATTTCCGTGAAGGTTTGACTGCTGTTGTTTCTGTTAAAGTTCAAGAGCCTCAATTCGAAGGTCAAACTAAAACGAAATTAGGAAACAGAGAAGTTACTGCACCTGTAAGTCAGGCAGTTTCTGAAATGTTAGCTATTTACTTAGAAGAAAATCCTTCTCAAGCTCGTTTAATCGTTGAAAAAGTAATCTTAGCTGCTAGAGCGCGTCATGCTGCTCGTAAAGCACGTGAAATGGTTCAACGTAAAAATGTTTTAACAGGAAGTGGTTTACCAGGAAAATTAGCAGATTGCTCTGAAAAAGATCCAGCTTTATGTGAGATTTACTTTGTCGAGGGAGATTCGGCGGGTGGAACTGCAAAACAAGGTCGTGATAGAATGTTCCAAGCAATTATGCCTTTA
>JAJTEO010000134.1 GCA_021300395.1 Fluviicola sp.
TTAATTTAGACCAATTTAAAAATAAAAGATCTCTAAATTCCTGAGGATTATCGATATGAGCATATTGATAAAAAGACATTGTTACAAATTTATAACCGCTTTCTTTCAACTTAACTTCTAAATCCTCTTTACTTAATGTATTCCACAGTTGCATGCTATGTTATTTAAATTAATAAAGTTCAACGAAATTAATCAAAGATTTGATGAGAAAAAAACTATTTTAAATTTACTTCTTACTGTATAATTTCATCTTCTCAAAATAATTTAAAAAAAGTCCTTTCAACATATAATATGTGTATAACTATTTTTATTTATTTTTAAATTCTTTTGTAACTTCACAAACCTATTAATGATCAACTTTCTATTTAAGTTATTCATTAAAAACTAAAATACATAAAGCTAAATTAATGTTTCGTTTATTTCTATTTCTATTATTATCTATAGCTACTGTTCAGTGTGGCAATAAGCCTTATAGACCAAACTACAATCAATCCAAAACGCACAATGGCGATGTTGCGATGCGAAATAGAATGGTACAGAAACAATGTAACAAAGACATTAAAGCATCCAACAAAGCGAGAAAGAAAGCTAGTAAAAAACGAGTTACTCGAATGAATAAACGTCACGAAAAGAAAAGTGAAAAACGTAATTACTCTAAAGGAAGAGCTAAAAATTAATTTTTAACTTCTTTAATAAAAATATAAAAATTAGGGTCTATTCGCAATTTGAATGGCCCTTTTTTTATTTGTATCCATTCTGTTTTTGGTTCGATTACTTGACCATTTCTCAATTTTATAGCTAAATTAAAACCAGACACACAATTACTCCATTTAACATATGTCTTACCTTTTATTTTTTTAACTTCTAATGTAGGGACTTGAATTGTTCGAAGATATTGATTGAAAATTGGTTTTAAATCTAAACCAGTTTCTTTGATCCAAAAATCTTCTATCTGTGAGGTAGTAACTGTTTGGTGATAAAATTCTTTGTTCATTAATCTTAAGATTAATCTAAACTTTTCATCATCATCAATCAACTGACGGATGATATGAAGCATATTTGCTCCTTTGTAATACATATCACCACTCCCCTCTGAATTCACACCGTAATTTGAAATAATAGGTTCATCATTTTGAATTAATTTTCGAGTTCCTCGCACATATTTATTTCCTTTTCTAACACCATAAATACTTGTCGTGTAAAGTGTTTCTGAATAATTTGTAAATGACTCATGAATCCACATATCAGCAATATCATTAGAAGTAATACTATTCCCAAACCACTCATGACCACTTTCATGCACTAAAATAAAATCCCATTTCAAGCCAATTCCTGTTGACGATAAATCTCTTCCGAGATAGCCGTTTTCAAACTTATTTCCATAAGCTATCGCACTTTGATGCTCCATTCCCAAAAATGGAGCTTGAACTATCTTATATCCATCTTCATAAAATGGATAAGGTCCAAACCAATATTCAAAACTCTTCAGTAATGATTGACACTGTTTAAATTGCTTTTTAGCATTTTCAATTTCGTAATCTAACACCCAATATTGGCAATCCAACAAACCTCTTTCACCTTCAAATTTTTCATTCCAATTTTTATAATAACCGATGTACGGAACAATATTGTAATTGTTAATTGGATTTTTTACTTCCCATACAAATGTATTCTTATGTTCATGCGTATCACGCGAAATTAAACGACCATTTGAAATTCCAATCAAAGAATCTTCAGTGGTAATTGAAATCAAAGCGCCTAAATCTGGTTCATCCCCCTGATGATCTTTACACGGATACCAAACACTCGCTCCAAGACCTTGACAAGCAACAGACATCCAAGGCCTGTTTAATTTATCTTTACTCCAAATCCAACCACCATCCCAAGGTGCTTTTACTGCCTCTCTCGGTTTACCAGAAAAATAAATTACAATGGATAATTCAGATGAGAGTTCAAGATTATTTTGAAAATAAACATAATAAACTGTTTTGGAACGTTCAAACTTCAACTTTTCACCTTTGCAAATAATTGAATCAATTTGCATAGGTTGTTGAAGGTCAATTTGCATTTTTGTCCCATTTTTCAACACTAAAAACGTGATCTCATTTGATCCTAAAAGCGTTTTTGAACGAAAATCAGGAGTAATATTTATTGAATATTTTTGAACATCCCACCAAGCTCTTTCTTCTGTAATACTACCTCTCAAAGTATCATTTATGCTATATAAATGTTGTGAAAAAATTATATTACTGAAATAAAAAACACATCCAATTGCAATAAAAAATAATCTAATCATATGTATTTTATTATTTGAAAAATGTTCAACTTTTTGTTCAGGTAAATATATAACGAATTCAAGAATGCACGTATTTGAAAAATATATTTTTGAAAAAAATAAGCATATTTGTAAACAAACTATAATTAAACTAAAATGGAAAGAGAAAATCAGCAAGCGATTTATTCTAAAGTTATACGCGCAGGTAAAAGAACATACTTTTTTGACGTAAAATCGACTAAGGGAAGTGACTTATACTTAACAGTTACTGAAAGCAAAAAAACAACTGATGATGGTCGCGAGAACTATGAAAAACATAAAATTTTCCTATATAAAGAAGATTTTGATAAATTTCAAGAAGGCTTAGAAGATGTTCTAGCAAAAATAAAAGAATTGAGGGCAACATATGAATCTCCAACTATACAGTACGCTTCCTCAACTATTGAATCATTTTCATTTGAAGAATTATAAACAAAATTATTTATTAAAATCATCATTCCCCCCGATAATCACTAGCCTTTCAACCATTTAAATCTTCTTAACATTCTTTCAACAAAAAAGAGGTTAATAACTACGGGCTAAAAAAAATAGAAATCAACAAATGTTGCCGTATCTTTATCATTCAAAAAAGTTCAAATGGGTAAAATAATTGCAATAGCAAATCAAAAGGGAGGAGTTGGTAAAACTACAACAGCCATAAATTTAGGTGGATGTTTTGGTGTTTTAGAATATAAAACACTAATTGTAGATGCTGATCCGCAAGCAAATGCGACTTCCGGTGTTGGATTAGACCCAAAAAACACAAAAAACATTTATGATTGTTTAATCAATGGTACTCATCCAAATGATTTGATTATTCATACTCAAAATCCAAATTTAGATATTTTACCATCTCACATTGATTTGGTAGGTGCTGAAATGGAGATGATCGATTTACCAAATCGTGAATACATGTTAAAAGCAGCCTTGGATAAAATAAAAGATAACTATGATTTTATTATTATCGATTGTTCTCCTTCATTAGGTTTAATTACCGTGAATGCTTTGACAGCTGCAGACTCTGTTATGATTCCTGTTCAATGTGAGTATTTTGCTTTAGAAGGTTTAGGGAAATTATTGAATACAATCAAAATTATTCAAACAAGATTAAATCAAAACTTAGAAATTGAAGGTATTGTATTAACTATGTATGACACTCGATTAAGACTTGCAAACCAAGTAGTTGACGAGGTAAAAACACACTTTCAAGAATTAGTTTTTGATACTGTTATACATCGTAACACTAAATTAGGTGAAGCACCAAGTTTTGGGGAAACAATCATTATGCATGATGCTGCTAGTAAAGGTTCAATAAATTACCTTAACTTTGCACGCGAAATTTTGCAAAAAAACGACGTTACAAAAATCGACAACGATAATAAAAAAATTGAATTAGATAATGAGCTCTAATGCGAAAAAAAAACCAGCACTAGGTAAAGGTTTAAGTGCACTTCTTGAAAATGCAAGTACTGATATTACATCTAAAAGCACTTCATCAGAAGCTTTAGTAGGTTCTATTGCTACTTTGCCTGTTACAAGCATTGAAGCGAATCCATTTAATCCAAGAACAAATTTCGAGAAAGATGCATTGAATGAATTAAGTCAATCAATTGCAATTCACGGAATAATTCAACCTCTTACTGTACGAAAACTTGGTAGAGATAAATATCAATTAATTTCTGGAGAAAGAAGATTTAGAGCTTCACAATTAGCAGGATTAACTGAAGTACCAGCTTATATTCGTGTTGCAAATGATCAAGCAATGTTAGAAATGGCATTGGTTGAAAATATACAACGTGAAGACTTAAACGCAATTGAAGTTGGTTTATCTTATCAACGTTTAATTGATGAATGTTCTTTAACTCAAGATCAATTAAGTCAGAAAATTTCAAAAAGTAGATCAAGTATCACAAACCATTTACGTCTATTAAAATTACCTGCTGAAATTCAAGCTGGTGTTAGAGATAATGTAATTTCTATGGGACATGCTAGAGCATTAGTCTCTGCTGGTGATGAAGCACTACAAATCGCAATATTTTCTAAAATTGTTCTTGAAAATCTTTCTGTTAGAGAAGTTGAAGCATTGATTCGTAATGGAAATATTCCAAAAGAAGATGATATCACAATTTCTACAACAAAAAAGAAACCTACAGTTGCAATTACATCTGAACAGTTTACTTTTAAAGAATATATGTCTGATAAATTATCTGCAAAAGTTGAATTATCAAAATCTTCAAACGGTGCAGGAAAAATTATTATTCCTTTCAATTCTGAAGTAGATTTAAATAGAATCATTGAACTAATCAATAAATAATGAATTCGCGTTTATTTATCGCGTTTTTACTTTTTGCTAATTTTTTGTTTTCACAAACAGAAAAGGATTCTACAATCCAAGATTCTGTAAAAGTTCACTCACCAAGAAAAGCATTGATTTATTCTGCGATTATTCCTGCTAGTGGTCAGATCTACAATCATATTGCAATGCCTAAAGGAAAAGGGAAAAATAAAGTTTATTGGAAAGTCCCTTTAATCTATTCTGCATTAGCTGGAACAACTTATTTTTTGATTCAAAATCAAAGTCAATTGCATTCTATTAAAACAGAATACAATAACAAATTAGCAGATCCGACATTTTCAATGAACATTTCACCTAAACTTTATTCGTACAATTCTGTTGGCGTTGGTTTTAATCTTAAAATTCATTAAAAAAATAGATTAAACCACTTTAAATTCTAATTTTGTTTAAACAAAAATTTCGATATGAAAATCGCACTTATTGGATACGGAAAAATGGGGAAAGCAATTGAAGAAATTGCTATCAGCCGCGGTCACGAAGTTATTCTTAAATGCACAAGTAAAAACACAATTGGGGAAGCTGATTTTTCTTTAGTAGATGTTGCAATTGAATTTACAAAACCAGAATTAGCTGTTAAACATATACATTTTTGTCTAGATAAAAACATCCCACTTGTTGTTGGAACAACTGGATGGAATAAAGAATTGGATTCTATCAAAGAAAAGACAAAATCAGTTAACGGTTCATTATTACACGCTTCAAATTTTAGTGTTGGTGTTAATATTTTCTTTGAATTAAATAAAAAATTAGCTGAATTAATGTCTGGTAATACTGATTATTCAGCTTCAATTGAAGAAATTCACCATGTACAAAAGTTAGATGCTCCAAGTGGAACAGCTATTACTCTAGCAGAAGGATTAATTGACAATAATTCTAACTACACTTCTTGGAAATTAGCTGATTCTAATTCTGAAAATCAAAATCAATTACCAATTATAGCACAAAGACTTCCTGAAGTTCCGGGTACTCACACCATTCACTACACTTCTGAAATAGATTCAATATCAATTACTCATGAGGCTCATAATCGTAAAGGTTTTGCATTAGGAGCAGTTATCGCCGCTGAATGGATTAAGAATAAAACAGGAGTTTTTACAATGAAAGATGTCTTAAATTTTTAAATACAATATGAACGCATTTTATTTTTACTTATTTATTTTAGTTCACCCATATTTAGCAATGTGGTGGAAAAGTTTTGAATTAGCAGAACGTAAATCTTGGGAAGCTTTTATCCCTGGATACAATTATTTTGTAGCATTTAAAATTAGCTGTAAAAAACCTTGGTGGTCTATTCTTATGCTATTTCCAGGTGTTCATTTAATTATGCTTGCTGTTGTTAACGTAAGTTACATTCGACGATTTGGATATTTTTCTTGGAGCGATACCTTACAAGGGATTTTCTTTCCTTATTTGATATTGGCAAAAATTGCAAATAATAAAGATCAAATTTTACCAGAAACGAATTGGGCAAATGGAAAAGAAGTTCATGACCGTTCAATGGGTGACCATATTGCTCTATTTTTAGCTTTACCAATTATTGGTCATGCTGTTGCGTTTGTCTTAAATGCTATTTCAAGAGAAAAGCCAGGTAAGAAAACAAAAGTTAAAGAATGGGGAGATTCAATTATTTTTGCATTGATCGCTGCTAGTGTTATTAGAACGTATGTTTTCGAACCTTTCCAAATTCCAACTGGATCGATGGAAAAAACATTGTTAGTAGGAGATTTTCTATTTGTAAATAAATTGGCTTACGGACCAAAAGTTCCTGTTACCCCACTTTCTTTCCCTTTGGTACACAATAATATTCCTTGGGTAAATGTAAAGTCTTATTCAGGATTAGAAACTGTAAATTACACTCGTCTACCTGGTTTTGGTAAAGTAGAACGTAATGATGTCGTAGTATTCAATTACCCTTCAGGTGATACAGCTGTATTTGACCCTAGAATGCCAAATGGATTGATGGGACATGATTATCATGGGATTGTAATTAGAGAAGCGCAAAGATTATGGAGAGAAGGAATTGCTAATAAATTTAAAAACAATATAAATTATCAAGCAAAAGTAAAATACTTCAGTGACAGTCTTTCAAATACAGTACCTGATAAAAGCAGAATTAATTATCAAGCACTTGATGAATATTCTAGAAAATTAGCTGACACTTATTTTAGTACAATTGAAGCAAAATCATTCATCGAAAATTTAGAATTTTGGAAATCAAAAGCTAGAAAAATGATCGCTGTTGATAAAATTACATTGGACAATGAAGGTGTAATGATTAATCATGGTGGGATTGTATATCGTCCGGTTGATAAACGTGAAAACTATATCAAAAGATGTGTTGGTATACCAGGTGATTGGTTAGAAATTAAAAAATCGGTACTATACGTTAATGATAAACCAGCATTTATTGCTGAAAATCAAAACATTGAATATTTAGTAACTGATTTCGTTCCAAAAAGTAACGAACAAATGAAAGAACGTTATGGTTTGGAATATGATCGTCAAGACTTTACAATGATTGATCAAAATTTGTATTTATTAAATTTAACTCCAAGTCAATTAGCTAAAATCAAACGTGATTATCCTCAAAGTAAATTTGAAAAACATTTAATGCCACAATATTCGGATACAAG
>JAJTEO010000135.1 GCA_021300395.1 Fluviicola sp.
AAGTGCTTCTGAAAATAGAAGTGTTTGAACTACGATCAAATCCAACTAATAAGCTATTCATAAAAATATACACCGACATTCCTAACAAAACACCCATTACTGCAACAGTCGTCAGTTTTTTGTTTGAAAAAATGTATTTTTTCGCAATTCGAGTATTGATATCTGAACTCATCTGTTTATGGTTTTAATGGAACTAAAACAGTTGATTTTGTAATTCCTGATACTACTTCAACATAATCAGTAGAAATAATTCCTGTTTGAATAACGACCGGTTCTTTCTTTCCTTTTATAGTTACTTTATTCCCAAAACCTAAATAAGCTCGAGGAATTAACAATGCATTTTTCTTCTCTCCGACTAATATATTAGCCTCTAATTGAGTTCCGTACAATGATGAATTTAACTTTTGATTGAAAGTTACTTTGCAGATAAACGATTGAGTTTGTTCATCAAAAGCGGAAAGGATTTCTGATATTTTACCGTTGTAAACTTTGTTTTTGTTCGAGTTCAATCGGATAAATACCAATTGTCCCATTTTAACTTTCCCAATATTGTTTTCATCGACATTTAATACCGCTTCTACTTGCTTTTCATTGGCGATCGTAGCGATGATGTCTCCTTTCTTTACATAATCTCCATTTGATTTGAATTTTTTGATAACGGTTCCAGGTTCAGTTGTGATTACTTCATTGTAATTCTGAATGATTTCATAATTTTCAGCTTGACCTTTAGAAGCAATTTGTTGTTGCTTTGCTTGTTGTTCAATTTGAAGTAATTGTTTTTTTAATGCATTTAAATTTGCTAACGAATTCTTTGCATTCAATTCCATATTTTCATATTCTACTTTTGCAATGCTTTGACTATCAAGTAATCGCTTGTATCTTTCTGCTTGAATTTTATCTTGGTTGTATTTATTTTCAGCAATTTGAATTGTTTGTTGCAATTGTTGAACAGCAGGTGCAGTTGAAGTCATATTCTCATTTGAGATATTTAATTGTTCTTTTGCCGTTAAAGTATTAATTTGATTGTTTTTATTATCAATTGTTGCAACTATTTTCCCTTTTACAACTTGAGAACCAATTTCGATTGATAAATTAGTAAGAATTCCATCTGTTTGGGCAGTAAGATTGTAAGCATTATCCCATTCTAATTCACCAGAAGCAAAAACCAATTCTTTGATATCTTGATTTTTAGGTTGAATCTCTTCTTTGCTTCCACAAGCGAAAAGCATCATTGTTAATGTAAATAATCCGATGTATTTCATTTTAGTTTCCATTGTATATTTCTATTTTCGTTTGATTAAATCCTATTGTTGCCAAAGCAGAAATGACATTTAATTGGCTCATTATTAAATCATTTTGAGAGATTAATAATTTATCAAGTGGCAATATATTTTCGATGTATTGATTGTTGTTTTTCTGATAGGAATCTTCTTTCAGTTCTACAATTTTTTTCAAATTTTCTAATTGAGCGATTGCTTTTTCAGTTTCAATTAAAAGTTGATTATTTCTGTTTTCATTTTCCTTTTTACTATGTTCAGTATTAAATTCAGCTATTTTTAATTGAATACTTTTACTGTGAACCGCTGTGTGCTTCTGAACATTTGTGGGTAAATCATAATTCACTTTCAAGCCGACATAATTAAAATTTACTCGATTCGAATTGGTTGCGTAAAAATTATCATTGCTCAAATTTTGCCAATTGTAAGAACTAATGAAAGATACAACCGGCAGTTGTTGCAGACGAATTGATTTTAAATCTTGTTTAGCAATTTGATATAGAATGGAAGTATTTTCTACCAATAATTCATTCTTAATCGTTGAATTTTTAGTGCTTTTTTCGAAGTCTGTTATGGATTGAGAAAGGCTGGGTAGGATTTTATTTTCAAAAAACAATCCCAATGTTTGATGTTGAATTTGTAAAGTATATTCAATTTGTTGCATCTTGTCTTTCAAGTTAATCAAATTGACTTCCGCTTCATTTACTTCTTGCTTTCTAGCTAAACCTTCATTGAATTTATTTGTTGTTATCGTCAAAATTTTAGTCGCAATTTCAATGTTTGAAGCAACGATTTCTTTTTGTGCATTTAAAGCTAAAATATTAAAGTATACACCATTTATTTTTTCGAATAAATTCTGTTGATTGATTTTATTTTGATTTTCAATTAGTTGTTCGTTTAATTTGGCTGATTTTATTTGTGCTATCGTTGCTAGATTTAAAATATCGAACTGCGGTTGAATTGAAAATGTAGCGACATATTGTTGACCAATTGTAACTTGTTTAAACGTTCCAGCTGGAAGTCCGAAAGCTTGTCCAGGTAAGAAACTCACTTGTTGATTTTGATTATCAATTGCCTGATAAGAAGTTGGAATTTTAGGATTGATGGTATTAATAACTGCTGTTTTTTTTGTCAATTTAGCTAATTCAACTTGCAATGCAGCATTTTGAAATGTTAAATTGTTACTTTTTGTAAACTCAAAGACTTCTTGGATGTTTGCAAACGATTTCTTTTCCTGTGCATACAAAGAAGTGATGAAAAGAATTGAAAAAACGTATAAAAATAGTTTAGATCGCATATTATTTAGTTTGAATTAATTTTAAAATACTTGTCAGCATTTTATCGCCTTCTGATTGAATATCAAATTCAAATTTTGACATTCTCCATTTTAACATAAACAATCGAACAGAACCCATTACGATATGTATCAATTCGTCTGATTCTAAGTC
Organism: Fluviicola sp.; assembly: GCA_021300395.1. Classification (GTDB taxonomy): domain Bacteria; phylum Bacteroidota; class Bacteroidia; order Flavobacteriales_D; family Crocinitomicaceae; genus CAIUKX01. The sequence goes on from JAJTEO010000135.1 coordinate 2,726, forward strand.
GTTTGTTATTATTCCTTTTTCTTGTCCAACTTGAATAATTTGTTTTAAAAGCTGCATTCTTTTATTCATTAAGCTTTTAATCGCGTGATTAATTTTTTCACTTTCTTCCAATAGACCTTCTGAAAATACTGCGATTACAAAATAGGGTTGACTTTCAAAAAAGCGAAATTGATTTTGAAAGAAATTTTTCAATTGTTCCGTCGGATTTTTATTTTCTAATTCAGAAGCATGTTGATCCATATTCAACGCTAAATAATTTAGCATACTTACAATTATTTCTTCTTTACTACTAAAATGGCGATAGAGTGCACTTTCCGAAAAATTCATTTCCTGTGCTAATTTTTTAGTAGTCAAACCATTGATTCCTTTTTCTGTAAGAATTTTTCCAGCAGCCTCAATAATTTCTAATTGACGTTTTGAAATATCAGTTGACATAAATTTAATGTTAGTGAGTGTTCACTAACAAATATACATCTAAATTTTAATTATTTACATTTTGGTAAATAAATTTTATAAAATTATTGATCCAACCATTTTTTAAACTCAGCTACTCTTTCACGACTAACGATACAATTATCTGTCTCAATATAATCTGAGGTAATCACTAATCTTCCATTGAAATAGGTCGCAATTTTTTGAATGGATTGAAAATGAATGATGGTTTTGCGATTAATTCGAAAGAACAATTTAGGATCTAATAAATTCTCAAGTTCATCTAAGGTATAGTCTAAAGTGTAGCGAATGGATTTAGTATTCACTAAAAAGGACAATGAATCTTTAATTTCAAAATGATGAATTGCTCCAACTTCAATTGAATCCATTAATTGACCTTTTTTCACTAAAAATCTACTTTTAAATTGAGTTGGTTGGTTTTGATAGTTTTTAGCGATTGTTTCAATGATTGGAATTAAGTTTTCTGTTTTATTCAACCGATTAAATTTTTCAAGTGCTGCTTTTAAATCATTGAATTGTATCGGTTTTAATAAATAATCGATGCTATTTTGTTTAAACGCTTGAATAGCATAATTGTCAAAAGCCGTTGTGAAAATGATTGGAATAGTATTTTCTATTGATGCGAAAATTTCAAAGCTATTTCCGTCGGATAAATGAATATCAACAAATAAAAGATCGGCTTCAATTCCATTGGATAAAGCATCAATGCTTTCTTGAACGGAATGTAAATTTAATACTACCTTAATCGATGGATTTATTTCTTCTAAAAGTAACTTTAAGTGATCTGCAGAAACTTTTTCATCTTCTATGATTACAACATTCATCTTTTAGAAATTAAAGGTAAAATTACTTTAAAACTATTTCCTTCCGTTGAAATATGTACTTTTTCTTCAGTGAAATGAGCAAAACGTCGTTTAATATTTTCCAAGCCAATTTGTGAACTTTCCTCTTTTTGTCTTCTGAGTTGAATCTTATTTTCTATGATAAGCGAATTTTCCGAAGAAAAGATGAAAACGGTTAAAGGTTTTTGGATTGAAATTTCATTGTGTTGAATGACATTTTCAACAAGCATTTGCAAACACATTGGAAGAATAAATAATTCTTTATGTTTGTTTTCAATTGAAATCTCAAAATTAATTCCTGTTTCAAAACGAATGGATAAAAGATAAATATAGTGGTTTAAAAAAGTGATTTCGTCATTTAAAGAAACCAATTCCGTTTTATCGTTGGACAGAGCGTAGCGATATACTTGGGAAAATTCATTAATAAATTCAACTGCTTTTCTATCTCCTTTATATACTAAAGCTGAAAGAATACTTAAATTATTAAATAAGAAATGAGGATTGATTTGATTTTTTAAATTTTGTAATTGTGCTATTGCACTTTCTGCCTTGTGTTTTTCTGTTTCTAATAAAGTCGCTTGTAACGATTTGTAAAACTGGATCCCTATATCAACAAGTAAAACAATAATCGTGACTAAAATACCTGGAATCAATATTGGATCATTGAATATTCCATGCGGACTTTTACCCCCCTTATCTATATAATAATGAGCAATTCTAATTAATAAAATAACTGATAATACGGTAAAAATGAAGGCTAAACTAAATTGATAAAGAATTCTTTTTTTAGGATTTACAAACCAAGAAATTCTCTGATTTAATAAAGCGTCAATCCTTAAATTCCCTTCAATGATGATAAATGTCGCAATTACTATAAAGAAAGTAGGAGGAAGATATCCATGCGGTGGT
>JAJTEO010000136.1 GCA_021300395.1 Fluviicola sp.
ACTTCAACTTTCGAAAGTTTTTTGATGAAATCGTTTACTTTCTGATGTAAAATATCTTTTGAAGGAACGTGCGTTTCTTTCCAGTCAGTTAATTCTATACATTCTTTATAGAATTCAAGTTTTTTAGTATCTAAAACGCAATCGATTAATTTTCTGTAGCCTAAACTGTAATCGCCATTGTTAAAATGATCGACAACTGATTGAAGTTTTTCCTTGTATTTATGCATAAATCTTTTCAGTGTAAGTTCAATGAAAGGTATTTTAGCTAAAATAAAGGATTTATTGGTTGAAAAATAAGGTCAAGAAATTATCGTTAAACATTCAAATGTTAAACAATTTAAACTTCTTAAATCAAATCGAAAAAATTATCAACTCCCAACGTTCTTTCAACGGTGAAGCCTTCTGCATATTTTGCTCCTATTGCACGACCAAACTGTTCCATTCTACCTTCGATGAAATCTAAAAATTCTTGTCCTGAAATAGGCGTTTGAGGTTCTTTTGAATTGGGATCGTAAAATTGCGTTTTATAAGCTTTTACAGCTGCCATTTTACGTTCATGAAATTCAGTTACATCAATTACAAAATCAGGTTCGATGTATTTATCTTGGATGTAATGGTAAACAAATTTAGGACGATGAGCTTCTTGAAGTTCATTCTCTTTATGTGTTTCAATTCTTCTTAATCCAGATAAAAAACAAGCTTCTGAAACTAATTTTGAAGCTCTTGAATGATCAGGGTGACGATCTAAAATAGCGTTTGCTAAAACTATTTCAGGTTTGAAACGCCTGATTTGCTCTACGATTTTTAATGTATTTGCTTTCGAATGCTCAAAAAATCCGTCAGCCATTTTTAAGTTTCCTCGATAATGAATTCCCATTATTTTTGAGGCTTCGATTGCTTCTTCTCTTCGGGTATCAATTGTTCCCCTTGAACCTAATTCTCCTTGTGTTAAATCAATTATACCAACTTTCTTACCTTGCTGAATGTGTTTCATCAACGTACCAGCAGCAGATAATTCAATATCATCAGGGTGAGCAGCAAACGCAAGAATGTCTAGTTTCATAATTTTACAATTGAAGATTAAATTGTCTCAGTATTTTGAATCGATTTTGTGTATTTTTTATTTCTAATTTTCGCATAAATTGTAAATGCAATAAAGAAGAAAATAGTGTAAATAATCCAATTTGGTACTTTTCCAAGTCCGTCTCCTTGTGCATAAGAGTGTAATCCAACAAGGTAAAAGTTTACTCCAAAAAACGTAAATAAGATTGCTGAATAACCCCAAAAACTTACAACGTTAAATGTAAATTTACTTGCTGCAGCAGGAATGTAACGTAAGTGAAGGATAATCGCATAAACCAATACGGAAACTAAAGCCCAAACTTCTTTTGGATCCCATCCCCAGTATCTTCCCCACGATTCATTGGCCCAAATACCTCCTAAGAATGTTCCGATGGTAAGCATGAAAAGTCCAACGGTCATCGTCATTTCCGAAACATACGTTAATTCGCTGATATGAAGTGTGATTGATTTGCCATTTTTTTCGTTTCTGAATGTGTACAAGATTAGATTTAATAAACCTAGAATACAAGCTAATCCTAAGAAACCATAGCTACCTGTAATGATAGCAACGTGAATCATTAACCAATATGATTTTAATACAGGTTGTAGTGGCGTAACTTGTGGATCCATTAAGTTCATTTCTGTAACCATAATCATCATAGAAGCTAAAATTGCTGTAGCAGCCAAAATAGATTTGTTTTTCTTTGCAAAGATGAATCCTGATAACATCGTAACCCAAGAAATAAAAACTACTGCTTCATAACCATTACTCCAAGGAGCATGTTCTGTAATTACCCATCTAAATCCAATTCCAACTCCTTGGTAAAGGAACGCTCCAAAAAGTATTGCTGATCCTATCCAGCCAACACGCTTCATTAATTTGCTTTCTGTATTGTTAGAAGGGATGAAGATTTTGACAAAATAGAAAATCAACAAAATGAAACCTACAGATAGATAAAGCATCATGCTATTCTTGAAAATCGTCATTTTATTGTACTTGATTTCAATGTCAATCTTTGTTTCTGAAGGAACGACTTTTGCAGCAACTTTGCGTTGAAATTGAATTAATGTTTCCAATAATTTGTCTGACTCACCAAATGAATTTGTTTTGGCAGCATTGTTTAAACTTGAAATATATTGTAAAGCCAAACGAGAAGAAGTAGAATCAATTTGCGTTAATTCTGGACTTAATGGAACAAACCATGTATTGTTTTTCGCTTTTTTGACAGGAATGATTTTCATGAACTGCCATCTGAAAATTGCATCAACAATTTGAAAATTATCAACTAATTTGATTGTTTTTTTATCGAATTCATCTCTGTTTGCTTCTTTTCGTTGAAAAGCAGCTTCGTATTCTTTCGCTAATTTGAATTGACCGTTTTTATCGATTAATTCTTTGTATGAAGCAAATTCTTTAACGCCTAATTTTTCTCTTAGGTTAGCAGGGATTTCAATGATTTTTTCACCCATCCAATAGTCTGGATACATGTGCATGCTCATTATTGTTTGTACAGCATTGTAGTTTTTATAAGATGTTTTATTTGCAATATCTCTCAACAGTTTGTCACAAAGCGTATGCATAGGAGAAATTCTTCCATCAAACTCTTGTACCAATAAATGCGCTAATTTATCAGAATGTTCTTTCGAAACAACTCTAAACATAGGTTGTTCGTGTTTGTGTCCTTCATGTTGAGCGAATGAATTGAACTGCAACATCGAAAAGATCACAAGTAATGTGCTTAATCCTAAAGAAGCTCTTCTTTCTTTGATTTTTTTCAATCGTTCATTTAAATCTCTAAAACGACCATTTGGAGCAAATAATGATAAAATCATACCGATAAACATTAACAAGTAACCAACATACGTAATTGTAGTTCCCCACCAATCATGATTTACGCTTAAACGAGTCCCTTTTTCATCTTCATCATAACTAGATTGAAAGAAACGGTAACCTTGATAATCCATTACGTGATTCATAAAGATGTTTTGATCTCTTGAGTAATTGTTTTTCTCATCGATGATTGTTACATCACTTGAGTAAGATGATGGTGAATTAGATCCTGGATAACGATCTAAAGTAAAGTTTCTACAAGCTACATAAAAAGGAACTTCAATTTGAGTTGAACCATATTCCATTTCATAAGTTAAACCTCCAAAATTGAAAACTTCGTGTTCAGGAATAGCGCCCATTCCACCTTCTAATTCGACTATTTTTGTTTCTTTTCCATCAGTAATTTTCACAGTTAAATAATCTGAACCAATTTTTTTGTTTCCAGATGGTAATTTCATTCTTTTTGCATGATCGATTTTTTGTTTGAATACAAATTGTTGACCATTTACAAGATATAATGTTGTTGTTTTGAATTCAACCAAGGTATCAACAGGAATTTGAACATATAATGATTCATCAACTTGTTTTCCCGATTGTCTTACTTTTTGCATTTCAGACATTGGTAAATATTTCATTGGAAAATCAGTTTTTAACATCAATTTTCCATTTAAGGTTGAAATATTTATTCCTTCAGCAGCATTTTCTTTTTCAAATGAAAGTGGAATCGTGTTAATCATCAAGAAATTATTTTTCTCCAAGTAATTTGATTTCATCCCATTGGTTTTGATATCTAGCACAAATCCATTTATTGAATCGTTAATAACCAATGAGTCAATCATTTTTTTCTGAAAATTCACATATTCAATAGTTACAGGTGTTTTGTGATTTGGAAAGTCTACATCAATTGAAAAATCGTTAGCTGTGATTTCAGACATTAACATTTTTTCATTGTATGAATATTGCATTTTTCCATCATTAATCTTGAACCATAAATGAGGGTCAGATGACATGATAATGTTTGATTTCTCTCCTTCACGAATCATCATCATTCCTTCGAAACTGATGTATCTTGTCGCTCCAGCACCAATTAATACAATGATAAATGAAAGGTGAAAAGCTAAAGAAGCAATCTTCTCACGTTTGTACATTTGATATTTGAAAATGTTTGAGATAAGATTCATTCCAAGATAAGTCAAAAGAATCTCAAACCAAAGTGCATTGTATATAATAATTCTAGCCGTTTGTGTGTCATATATAGATTCTAGAAATGTTGCTGCTCCGATTGCAAAAAGGAAGATAAACATCCCTAAAGTCATCATTTTCATTGAAAAAAAAGATTGTGCAAATTTTTCCATTTTATAATTTTAATTATGGTTAGCAAAAGTAATCATTGGAGTTTGATTTTTTGCTTTTATAAACCACAAAAAAGGTATTTGTTTGTAAAATTATTCTAAATGATTCTTGATTTTGTATCTTTATCATTATCAAAGATTTTTTAAAGTAATGATTAAAATAATTGAAAGAAGAGAAGTAGATATTGTTAAATGGGATAAATTAGTATTAACCACTAACAATACGACTATTTTTTCTACTTCAGTTTATCTTGATTCAATTGCTGAAAATTGGTGTCTTTTGGTCGACGAAGATTACACTTTTGGTATTGCTCTTCCTTATACTATTCGTTTAGGAGTGAAGCAAATATATACTCCTATTTTTGGGAGGTATTTGGAGTGGATAGGAGAAGAAACGTTTAAAAAAAATGTATTAAATCTATTAAAAGAAAACTTTAGAGTTGGTGATTTTTATTTAAGATCGACTTTTGATGGGGAAGTTGAAGAAGTTTCTAATTATCAAGAAGTGGTTGAACTTAAGTTAAATAGTCAAGCAAAACGGATGATTGCTAAATTTCAGAAGTCAACTATTGAAATTCAAACTATAAATGATTCGAAAGTAAAACATGAATTGGTTTTGTTGATAATGGATGAGCTTAAGGGAAAAGTTGATGTTTTTAATGGCAATTCTAGACAAGTGATG
>JAJTEO010000137.1 GCA_021300395.1 Fluviicola sp.
AAATGGAAATTCTACTTCAAGTGCCGGAGGTGTATTATCTTTAACTGGTTCGGTAGCGCCATATTCAACTTTTGTTATAACAAATGGTCAGACAGTTACAACTGGGGGTGGATCTTCTCCAATGTGTAGCCCAGCTTTACAAGCAATGGCTGATTTATTGGACGGTGCATACCCAGCTCCAACTTACATGAATGGTAACGATGCTATTGCTTTATTCAAGAATACTACAATGGTTGATTTAATGGGGAAAATTGGTGATGGTTCAATCGCTACAGCTAATGGTTGGGGAGATCAATTCCCATACGATGGTTCAGTAGGGAAAGCATGGACAGAAAACCATACTCTAATTCGTAAATCATCTGTAATGGGAGGTGTAACTGTTAATCCAGATCCATTTATTGTAAATACTCAATGGGATTCTTTACCAAAAGATACTTGGACTAATCTAGGAAATCACACTTGTGATTGTTTCGTTGGAATTAAAGAAATTACAAATAATGTTTCATTTGCAGTTTTTCCTAATCCTTCAGTTGACGGAATGCTTAACGTATCTTCAACAGAAATGATTGCTTCAGTAGAAATTGTAAATCTTGTTGGTCAAGTTGTTTTTACTATTGATAATGTAGAAGCTTCAAAATCACTTTCATTTAATCATGAAATTGTTGATAAAGGAATTTATTCAATTCGTATTAATTACACAAATAATTTAAGTTCTCAAACAAATTTAGTCGTACAATAATTCGTCAAAAACGATCTAGAAAATTAGAAAGAATATGCAAAAGGCTTTACTTACATTTTTTATCAGTTTATCAAGTTTTGTTCTTTTTTCTCAAGAAAAAATTACGATAAGTGGTTTGGTAAAAGACAAAGAAACAAATGAGTTGATTATTGGTGCTAAAATTGTTTGTGATTCAACAAATGCAACACTTTCTGATATTGACGGTAAATATACATTAACAGTAAATTCAAATTCTTCTATCCAATTAACAGCTTCGTTTGTTGGATATGAGAATTTGATTGTTACTGTAAAAGCTTCTTCTATAGATATTACAAAAGATTTATACCTTGAAACTTTTGAGCAAGAGATTGAAGAAGTTAAAGTAACTGCTGATATAGCAAAAACAAGAGAAACGCCAATCGCATTCTCGAAAATTTCTTCTAAGCAAATAGCTGAAGAATTAGGCACAAGAGATTTACCAATGATATTAAATTCTACTCCAGGTGCATATGCTACAGAACAAGGTGGTGGAGCAGGAGATGCTAGAGTTTCAATACGTGGTTTTAGTCAACAAAACGTTGCTGTTTTAGTTGATGGTGTTCCTGTAAACGACATGGAGAATGGTCAAGTTTATTGGAGCAACTGGGATGGTTTAAGTGATGTTACTAGAACAATGCAAGTGCAAAGAGGTCTAGGAGCTTCCAAATTGTCTATCGTTTCTGTGGGTGGAACTATGAACATCATTACAAAAGGTATTGATCAAAAGATGGGAGCGAGTATCAAACAAGAAGTAAATAGCTATGGACTTTATAAAACATCATTTGGTTATAATACAGGTATGTTAAAAGGTAAATGGGGAGTCACTTTAGGAGGGTCAAGGAAATGGGGAGAAAGCTATGGTGATGCAACTTATGATGACGCATGGTCTTACTTTTTCAAAGTACAAAAAAGATTTAACAAACAAACATTGACTTTTGGAGTTAATGGTGCACCTCAATCACATGGTCAAAGAACTACACGATTACCAATTGCAGTAATTAGCAAAGAGCTAGCAGATCAAACAGGTGTGAATTATTTAGAGTCTTTAGATTCAATTTCGAATGTTAGTGGTTCAGAGTTTTCATCTGTTAGACAAGGTGCTAGAGGTATAAAATACAATCCAAATTATGGTATGTTAAATGGGAGTGTCTTTAATGAGAAAATCAATTAAATTTAACAACAGTTGCCTATGCTTCTGTTGGAACAGGTGGAGGAACAGGTTTTAAAAATACTCCAGGAAGAGATACTGTAACAGGTTTAATTATTGCTCAGACAATTTACGATTATAACCTGACTAATATTTCGAGTGTGTATAGTAAAACAGAACATATTTCGAATAATTATCTTAGAGCATCTAACAATAATCATAAATGGGTGGGTGTTTTATCGACCTTCAATTTTAAATTTAATAACAATTGGTCATCAATGTTTGGTATTGATGCTCGTTATTATAAAGGAAGTCATTATCAATCTGTTTATGACTTAATGGGGGGAGATTACGCGACTGATAATTCAGATAAAAATCAACCTAAAGGAGCTGGAAATACTTCTTATGCGATGAAAAGAGTAGGTGATAAAGTTTCTTTTTATAATGATGCTTTTGTTACTTGGTTAGGTACATTTGGACAAGTTGAATATAAGAAAAACAAATGGACAGCGTTTATGACTGGTTCTTTGTCTGAGACTGCTTATCAGAGAGTTGATTATTTTAAAAAGAAAGATTTAGTATTAAGCGATACAACAATTTTGCAAGCAGTTGGATATGGAGATTCAGTAATTCATAATGGAACAGTTTACAAAATTGACTCGCCTGAAGCTAGATATTCTACTACAGATAAAAAATGGTTTCTAGGAGGAACTATAAAAGGAGGAGCTAATTACAACATTAATGATCACCATAACGTGTTTTTAAACGCAGGTATTTTAAATATTGCTCCTAAAATGAATATGGTTTTTGATAATAATAACAAGCCATTTTTAGATGTAAAAAATCAAAAAGTATATTCTGTGGAATTGGGATATGGTTTCAAAAGTAAACGTTTTTCTAGTAATGTGAATGTTTATTATACGCTTTGGAAAAATAAACCACCTCAATATACTCCTTCAGTTGTTACACCTGATGGAACCTTTTCATTCAACATTAATGGAATGAATGCGTTGCATAAAGGGATAGAATTAGATTTTATCTACAAATTGACTAAAAAAATTGATGTAGAAGGTTTGGCTTCTATTGGTGATTGGAAGACAATTTCTGCAAGTACAGTAAGTATTGTAAATAATGACAACGAAATAATAGCAGTTGTAGATTTTAGTGCTAAAAATGTTCATGTTGGTGATGCTGCTCAAGTTCAATTAGGGGGAAGTGTTCGTTATGAAATCATAAAAAATTTGTATATTAAAGCAAGATATACATTCTTCGCTAAAAATTATTCAAATTTTGATCCATTAACATTAACAGGAATAAATAAAGATCGTGAATCTTGGAAGATGCCAAATTATGGGCTCTTAGATATCAATTTTGGTTATGACATGAAAATTTCTAAAATGAATGTGACATTCAATGGAGGAATAATGAACGTTTTAAACACAGTCTATATCACAGATGCTCAAAATGGTCTAGGGTTTAATGCTGCTTCTTCATCAGTATTTGTAGGTATGGGAAGAAGATTCAGCTTAGGTATGAAAATAGGATTTTAAACAAACAAATAAACTAAACAACAAATGAAAAAAAACTATTACTTATTGATGGTAGCATTCTTGACTAGCTTTTTCGGCTTTAGTCAGGCGGTTTTACCTACAAGTTACAATTTTGTGACTACAACTTTGCCTAATGGTTGGACCGCTTCAAGTACTTTACCAACTTCAGCAATTGCTTATTATCCATCTTCAGGTAATCTTGCTCCAGCTTTAAAGTTTGATGGGACTGGAGATAATTTGATAATTAACTTTGCCAGTGCACCTGGAAATTTAACTTATGATATTGCAGGTAATTCATTTTCTGGAGGGACTTTTTTAGTAGAAGAATCAGCGAATGGATCTACTTGGACAACATTACATTCATTTACTTCGTTTGTTACTGATCAAGCATATTCATCAATCACTGATGTCCCAAGTATTTCGACTCGATTCATACGTTTTAATTATTCAAATAAATCTACCGGTAATGTTGGACTTGATAATGTTGCTATCGCTGTAGGAGCGGCAACTCCAGCTCAAGAAATCAATGTGAAAAATGGTTCAATTACTATCGTTAATAATGGAACATTTAATACTTCTTCAGGAGTTAGTGTAATGTCTCCAATAACTTTTACTATTGAAAATTTAGGAACAGTTAGTGCATTAACAGTATCAACAGTTACTATTTCTGGAACAAATGCAAGTGATTATACTATTGGTTCACAACCAACTACTATAGCTGCAAATAGCACTGGTAATTTAGTAATAAATTTCACTCCAGGAGCTAGTGGAAGTCGTCCAGGGATAATTACTATACCAAGTAATGATGCAGATGAAAATCCTTATGTAATCAATATTGCTGGTATTGGAGGAGGTTTGGCTACAGAGCCAACTGTTCAGCCAACTAATTTAGTTTTCTCTAATGTTAAAAGTTATAGATTTAATGGGTCATTTACAGCTGCAAGTGGTGTTGATGGATATGTTATTTTAAGAAAAAAAGGATCTCCAATTACAGACGTTCCTGTTGACGGAACTGTTTATATGAGAGGTGATGCAATTGGAAGTTCTCAAGTAGTTTCAAGTGGAACAGCTACAACTTTTAGTCCAAATAATATTGTTGCAAATACAGGTTATTATTTTGCAGTTTTTTCTTATAATGGAACAGGGGTTTATCGTAATTATTTAACTACAACACCTTTGACAGCTAATGTTACAACGCTAGCAACTATGATGCCTTCAGGTATGTATAATGGATTGTCAACTTCTAGTTCAACATTTATGACAGATTTGAGTGCTTTAGTGAATCCACATACTTCTCGTTTCTACAGTACTTATGGATCATTAATGGTTTCGTTGTTTGAATCAAGAGATACTTCAAATAATCAAAGAGTTGTTACTTGTGTTTATAGTGGAGAAAATAAAGTATATACAGAACCATTTGATTGGTCAACTCAAGGATTTAGTCGTGAACATTCATACTGTCATAACTGGATGCCTTCAAATCCTGCAGATAGTCCTGAAAGACCTGAATACAGTGATTTCCATCATTTATTCCCGACGAATCAGAATGATGCAAATGCAGTAAGAAGTAATTATCCTTTAGGAGTTGTAGTTACGCAAACATCTTCTTACTTAGGAAGTAAATTTGGATTAGATGCTAATGGAAATCAAGTTTTCGAACCAAGAGATGAGCACAAAGGTGATGCAGCAAGAGCGATTATGTATGCAGCAATTTGTTACAATGGAATTGATAATTTGAATTGGAAATTAAGAAATCCTATTAGTAGTTCAATTGCTTATGGTCAAGATCAAGCAGTATTGAAACAATGGCATTTCCAAGATCCTCCAAGCAATTGGGAGATTTCTAGAAATGATTTTATCGATTCAATTCAACACAATCGTAACCCATTTATTGATAGTATCAATTATGTTTGTTACGTTGATTTTTCTCAAATGACATACAAAGCTTTAGGATGTAGTTCTTCAGCGAGTTTAGATGAAGAGTTGATGACCAACTTTGCAATTTATCCTGTACCTTCAAGAGAAGTTGTTTATGTTCAAGTAAATGGAACGATGATCAATGAATATACTATTTATGATATGCAAGGTAGAGTTGTAACATCTTCTTCAAATTTTGAAAGTAAAGTGTTGACAATTCCAACGAATTCATATAAATCAGGTTCATACATGATTACAGTTACAACTCCTTATGGTAGAGTAACTAAAAAAATGATTATTGACTAATGATTCGTAAATCAATCATATTTTTTATTGGAGCAGGCTTGTTAGCCTGCTCTTCTTATAAACAGTCGTTTGTAAAACCAGAATTAATTGCAGTTAAGAAAAATTCCAATCAGCATATTGATAGTTTAATCTATCCATATAAAGACAGTATGTCAAAAGTAATGGATATTGTAATCGCAAATTCACTTCAAAACTTTGGGACAGCACGCCCATCCATTTCAATGAATAATTGGGTTTCAGATGCTGTCTTTCAAAATCAAATTAGACAAATCAAGAAAAGTGAAGCGGTCATTTGTTTATTTAATGCAGGAGGAATTCGTTCTACTTTTTTGAAAGGTTCAATTACAATCGGAGATATCTTTAAAGTTATGCCTTTTGATAATTCGTTAGTTTGGGTTCAATTGCCAATTTCAAGCAAAAAAGAAATAGAACAATTTTTAACGGCAGGAAAAAGTCAACCTATATCTGGAGGAAAATATGCAAATGGGAATTTAACTATTGATAAGTTGACATCTAAGGATTCATTATTCTGGGTGATTACTTCAGATTATTTATCAAATGGTAATGATGGAATGACTTTTTTTAATTCAAAGAGAAAGATAGAATATACCAATAAATTATTGCGAGATGTGTTAATTGAAGAGGCAAAGTATCAGAAGAATCTTGTTTTTGATTCGATCAACAGAATGAACTTTTAAGTTTTTCATCCAAAATTCAAAATTTATAATCCAAAATCAATTCAATAGATGGAACGTAGAAAATTTATAAAAAATATTGGTCTTTCGGTTGGTACTTTGATGCTTACGCCAAATTTATTTGGACAGGTTCAATCTAAAAATCAATTAAAAAAGATAACAATTCTTCATACGAATGATACGCATTCCAATATTGATTCATTTCCGTCGAATCACCCTCTTTATCCAAATCAAGGAGGTGTCTCCAAGCGATTTGAGCTCATTCAAAAGATTAGAAAAGAGGAAGATAATGTCATTTTGTTAGATGCGGGAGATGTATTTCAAGGCTCACCTTATTTTAATCTTTTTGGTGGTGTATTAGAAATGAAAATGATGACTGAAGATTTTACAAATTCAAAATTAAAGAATCAAATAAAGCCTTACTCAATTGTCCAAAAAGGGAATTTAAAAATCGGTGTATTTGGTATTGGAATTGAATTAAACGGATTAGTTCCCTTAGCTAATTTTGAAGGAGTGGTTTATCAAGATCCAATTCTAATAGCGAACCAAATTGCAAAAGAGTTGAAAAATCAGAAATGCGATTTGATTATTTGTTTATCTCACTTGGGGTTTGAATATCCGACAGACAAAATTTCTGACAAAATTTTAGCTAAAGAAACAGAAAATATTGATATCATAATTGGCGGTCATACCCATACCATTCTAGAAAAACCATTTGTGACTCAAAACAAAAATCAAGAAAATGTAATTATTAATCAAGTTGGTTGGGCAGGATTGTTTTTAGGAAGAATAGATGTTGAAATTCATCAAGAATATAAACTCTTTAAAAACAGTAAAAACAAATTAGAGATTATATAATTTAATAAACCATAAAAAAAGCCGATTCAAAATATATTGAATCGGCTTTTTTATGTTCTTTATTTCTTATAAATGAATCACTTCACCATATGCAGCAGCAGCAGCCTCCATAATTGCTTCTGACATTGTAGGGTGAGGGTGAACAGTTTTAATTAATTCTTCACCAGTTGTCTCTAATTTACGAATAGCTACGATTTCAGCAATCATTTCAGTAACATTTGCACCAATTAAATGTGCACCTAAAACTTCACCGTATTTTGCATCGAAAATCAATTTAACAAATCCGTCTTTTGCTCCAGCAGCACTTGCTTTACCAGATGCAGAGAAAGGGAATTTACCAATTTTAATATCTAATCCTTTTTCTTTCGCTGCTTTCTCAGTTAAACCAACTGAAGCAACTTCTGGAGAACAATATGTACATCCTGGGATGTTACCGTAATCCAATGGCTCTGGATGATGACCTGCAATTTTCTCAACACAGATTATACCTTCTGCTGAAGCAACGTGAGCTAAAGCAGCTGTAGGGATAACGTCACCAATTGCATAGTATCCTGGGATGTTTGTTTGGTAATAATCACCAACTAAAATTCTACCTCTGTCAACAACGATTCCAACATCTTCTAAACCTAAGTTTTCAATATTTGCTTCAATTCCAACTGCAGAAAGAACAACATCACATTCGATTTTTTCTTCTCCTTTTGCTGTTTTAACTGTAACAACACAACCTTTACCTTTTGTATCTACTGATTCAACAGAAGCATTCGTCATAATATTAACTCCTGCTTTTTTGAAAGATTTTTCTAATTGTTTTGAAACTTCTTCATCTTCAATCGGAACAATGTTTGGTAAATATTCAACAACAGTTACTTCAGTTCCAATTGTATTATAGAAATATGCAAATTCAACACCGATAGCTCCAGATCCAACAACAACCATTTTCTTAGGTTGTGTTTTCAATGTCATCGCTTCACGGTAACCAATAATTTTTTCACCATCTTGCGGTAAATTAGGTAATTGACGAGAACGAGCACCTGTTGCAATGATGATTCCTTTATCAGCAGAATATTCAGTTACTTTTCCAGCTTCATCAGTAACAGCAACTTTTTTTCCAGCTTTAACAACTCCAGTACCTTTAATGACATCAATTTTATTCTTTTTCATTAAGAATTGAATACCATTACTCATACCTGAAGCAACACCACGACTTCTATCAACAATCGCGTTAAAGTCAATTTTCGCTTCTTTAACACTAATACCATAGTCATTTGCGTGAGTTAAGTATTCAAAAACATTTGCACTTTTTAATAATGCTTTTGTAGGAATACATCCCCAGTTTAAACAAATTCCACCTAGAGATTCTCTTTCAACTACAGCTGTTTTTAATCCTAACTGTGAAGCACGGATAGCAGTAACATAACCACCTGGTCCACTTCCAATAACTATAATGTCGTAATTCATTTTTTCTAATTTTTAGTGATGCGAAGATAATTATTATTTATTTGAAAGTCGTTATGTAAAGGAAATTTTTCAAAGTACAATAGAACTTAAATTTTATCAATAAAAGAGTAGATAATAGGATGTTTTTAATTAAATTCAAGAGTAAATTATCTAAAATCAAATGGAAATAAATGACTTAACCCAAATTATCCTAAATTGTTCTTATAAAGTTCATTCTGCT
>JAJTEO010000012.1 GCA_021300395.1 Fluviicola sp.
CTTAATAATTAAAAAAATTATTAATTGCTTTAATTAAAGATTATAATTCTAATATTTATAATATATTTAGAAAATAGATCTTATTAATTAGAAATAGCTAGAAAATGGAAGAATTTATAGATCAGATTGATCAACAGATAATACAGTTACTTTTGACTAATTCTAAATTAGGAACCAAAGAAATTGCTTCAAAAATTGGTTTAACTGTAACGCCAACATTTGAGCGAATTAAAAGATTGGAGCGAAGAGGTGTGATTGTTGGTTATAGTGCCAAAATTAATCGAAAAAAAATAGGTAAAGGTTTACAAGTCTATTGCCAGACATCTTTAAAATCTCATAACCTTGAACTTATTGAACAATTTGAGCAATCAATTGTAAAATTAGAAGAAGTGGTTTCTTGTCACCACATTGCCGGAAACATCGATTATTTATTATACATAGAAGTCGCTGACATGGAAGAATACCAACAATTTTTAAGAAATAAATTGGCTACAATTCCGAATATCGCTAATGTGCAAACTTCTTTTGTGATGCGAACGTTGAAGGAAGGGTAGAAATTAGAACCGCTTCGCTGTTAGATTTTAGAATCTATGCAAGTTTTAATCTAGGTTTAGTGAATCATTACACCACGAAGTTGCTCCGAATGTAAATGCAAGCAGTTTGTCAGCTATGAATTTAATTATCAAATCGATATTTAAATCTTTTACCTTCCCATTCATGCCTTTCAAATCCCAAAAATTTTACTCTGCTTTCATTCAATTTTTTTCCTAAAATTGTAAAATAATCAAAATGATCTTCTAACAATAATATCTTTTTCTTTTTTGGTAAATATAACATATAACCTTTGCTTAATGACTTTGTTGTTCTCCCATTATAAGTTTCATATATAGGTGTATTAATAATTGAATAACCGTTAATTTCAGAGATATTAACTTTCTGTTTAAAAAAATAAAAAAAATATCTATATGTAATGACATTGTCATTAATATATAAAAAATTTGGAGCAACTAATTTTAGCCTAATAAAACTATAAAAAGCAAAGAATAATATAAAATAACCTATGACACTAATGTATTTATTTGCTCCATTAAAATTAATATTGAATGAATAAATCAACATTAATGATATTAAGGTAATTGTCATTAAATTATGTGAGATAATGGAATACTTCGAAACGATAGCTTTATAATTCATTTTAAAAAGATTGACACTTAATAAAAGTGGAAAAGAAAGACACAAAAATAATTAAACCAAAATTCTTCATCTCAAAGTTATTTCTGAAGAGCAACCAATTCAAAATCCAAAATCCAAAATCAAAAATTCACCCAGCCCTATCTCACAAAAACCTCTTTCAAAATCACACCTGCTTTTGACGTGATTTTCACTAAATACATTCCTTTAGAGAAATTAGAAACATCTACTTTTGTTAAATTGGAAACTTCTGTTGTTGTGTAAACAGATTGTCCAACGATAGACATAACTTCAATTTTTGATGGATTTAAATATTTTGTATCGATTGTAATTTCAGTTGATGCCGGATTTGGATAAACTAAAATTTGGTTATCAAAAAACAGCTCATTTACTGTTAAATTACTGTCGATACAAAAATTTTGGTTGAAAGATGCGCCAAAATTTGCATCGGCACTTAATAATTCGATGATTATTGAATTATCTGGACGAGTAATGTTATAACTTCCTTCACATCCAGAAGTACTTAAACCATCGCCGAAAACATCATCTTTAATAGTGAAATCATAGCATCCATAATTTAAACACATTGGAACCTTCACTAAAGTTGTTACACATGAAGCTGCATCAGAATATGGTCCTCCAGAATAAACGATATCAGAATTCACATCTTTTAAAGTCCAAGTTATTTCGCTACCATATTCGTCTAAGGTTAGATTCAAAGTATCTATTTCACCGTCGATAACCAAATTAAATGTGTCAGAAGTGGAATCATTATTAATATTTTCGTCTGAACCACCATTTGGATTTGCAACATTCGCAGAAAAACTATGAATTCCTCCAGCTAATGTAGATGTTGGTAAAGTAATCGTTACTGTTTGATAAGTTGAAAGGGAACCAGTCCAATTGTATATTAAATTCGTTGTTCCATCAAAACCATAATTGATATCAAGTGATGTTAAGGTTGTTGAGCCTGAATTTGAAATCGTCACTTTTGGCGAAATAGAAGTTGTTCCACAGATATTACCATGAACATTTTCAGGTGAATTAATACCTGCATCTAGTAAAGCATTTGGTACCATTGGGTCAAGTCCGTCAATAAATAAACTTCCTAAATTTGAAGGATCTAACCAATTACTCAAACGAGTAGAATTTGATCCCTCACCATCCCATGAAATCGAAAACTTCCCATAATCATCCCACATTTGAGAAGGTGCAACTCCACATCCAGATCCTCCACCATGCAATTGTCCAATTGTTCTATGATTTTCATCAAATAAAGGTGATCCAGAAGAACCGCCTTCAGTAACACCTTCATCCCAAGATGGGACCCTCCAATGGTTATTTAATGGAGTGCCTGACCAAGTACTTTCTACTGCAGTACTATTGTCCCTAGAGATTTTCTTGATATCTCCAGCTGGATGGTGTATACCAGTTAATTGAGTTGCAGCAACACCTGTTCGGTCCCAACCATTGTAATAAATTCCCCAATTTGGATTTGGAGCAGCATTTAATTCAGCTAAAAGAAAATCTGAATTGGCACTATTAGCTCTTAATATGGCACCGTTAATATTCATTGTATCAGGACCGTTAACAGAAGGAGCTGTTGTAGCACAATCTGCTTGCCCTGCAGGTGATTCCCAGCGAAAACGAAAAACAACAGAAGCAACAGAAGTTCCACAATGATTTGCAGTCAAAAAATAAGGGATAACCGTTCCTGAAGTATTGTTCACCAATGAGCCCGTACAAAATCCACCTCCATTTACCATCATTGCAACTGAATTTCGCTGATTTTCCCAACCTATTCCTAGCGGACAATTAACATCAATTTCACAAGAACCTGAAGAATTTAATGATTTTGCTAATTGATTTAAATCTCTATAACCATGAACAATTGTTCCTAAATGTAAAAGTGATTTCCCTAAACTTTCTTTTGGAACAAATACTTCAATAATTGCTTTTTGTGTATAGATTAAATCTGTTCCTAAAATATTGGATGAATTATTATTCAAACTTGTATATGCTCCATCGTAAGATTTCTCATTCACATCTGCTAAATAAACACGAACTCCTTTTCCTAATTTGAATTGATCAAAAATAACATTGATGGAAACGGCATCTTTACATTCGATCCCAAATTGAAAAACGCAATCTCCGTTTTGTAAAA
The DNA here is from genome assembly GCA_021300395.1 of Fluviicola sp. Lineage (GTDB taxonomy): Bacteria > Bacteroidota > Bacteroidia > Flavobacteriales_D > Crocinitomicaceae > CAIUKX01. Next base: position 3,356 of record JAJTEO010000012.1, read on the forward strand.
TAGTCTTTTTGCTTTCAGAAAATAAATCGATTGAAACTTGAAATTCTTTTCCAAAACGATACATTTTTAACCCATTCAAATTTTGTTCTTGCTCATCTATTAAAATTTGCTCAGCTGTATTCACTTCCGGTGTCTTATAAAACTCCTTTGTTTTTGAGAATTTATCTTTATAACTAATTGGCAAACCAAAATTTGAAATTTGTGATATAAATGTATTGCAAATGAATAAAAAAGAGAAAAGAGAAAAGATTTTAAAGGTCATAATAATTAAAATTTTAATAGCTTGAAATAGAATCTAGAATCGAAAATTAGTTATTTATTCAATAATAAATTACATAATTTGATCAAATGTTTTCAGTTTTATACATTTCTACGTATATAATTTAATAAAATAATAGACGAGTAAATCGGTTTATTAGTTGGGTGTTCATTAATTCTTATTTATCTGTTATTAAATATTCAACAGAAGCACTATTTTAGCAGTTCAAAGCAGATTTTAAATGAAACATATCCTATTAGTAATTTCCTTTATTTTTCAAGGACTTATTTTCGCACAGTCAGTAATTGATATTCCTGCAGAATCATTCCCATTTTATGATCTTGTTGAATGGAAAGGAAATGGAGCATTTTTAATGAATAGAGATCAATCTTGGAAGTCGATGAAAGTGTACTTAACTTTTGTTGGCAAACAATCGACTAGCACATTAATGTGGAAAGAAAGTTTCAATCCTGTAACCAAAACAAGTTATTTAATCTCAGGAGAAAATGCTAGATATATCTATTTCTTAGACAATTTAACGATGATTGATGGGAAATATGCTTATAGTCAAATAAACACTGCCGGAACCGTAAAATCTTCAGCAACAGATTTGTTTTATGCTGTCAAAAAATTATTTCCGATGACACAGGAAGATTTGACATTAATTGATATTGTAAATACTGATAAAGCCCTTATTCATGTTTTCAGATATCACAACAAAAAAGAAAAGAAGTATATTGATATTGCTGCTTCAATGACTCATCATAACTTAACTGTATATACCGGCATAATTGGTGAAACAAGTGAATTAGCAATTAAAGACAAACTGACGAATGGATGGTTTTTTGTAGGTTCAACGAACGAACAAATCTATTTTGCTACTAGAGACAATCAAAAAAAGAAAGATGGTTTTACAATAAAAGAATTCAATACTCGTGTTGAGTCGAAAATTTCGTTATTTCTTCCTGATTTAGACGGTAAATTTGATTTGATTGAAAATGTTGGTTTTGGTACAGATGGTAATAATTATCTCAAGAATGAAAATTCAATTGAAAAATCAGTTTTAACGCATATCAATGGAAAATTTTACCTTTCTGGAATTAAGAATGAAGGAAGTTCAAAAGATTTACAATCGTATGTTTTTAATGAAGATAAATGGGAATTAATAGGTAATACTTCAATTTCAGCTAGCAAACAAACAGTTAAATTTGGAGTTATGCCACTAAATGAAGGTTTAGCAATCAAATTAGAAAACACCACTCAGCCGGTTGTAAAAATGATCCCTTTTGATAAAACATTGGAAGTTGTTTCAACCAATTATACACCTCAATTATTATTTAATCCAAGTAGATTTATTTTTGATGAAAATAAAAGTGATTTTATTTTTAAACTGCAAAATAGAGTCTATACTTTCAATTTAGGTCAGTTGAATAAAGCTGGTAATGTAAAATTTGAATATCAAATCAAATGATTATTGGAATTTGCGGAGGTAGTGGCTCTGGAAAAACAACACTATTAAGGCGTATTTCAACAAAATATGCTGAGTTAAACCCAACGATATTTTCATTGGACAATTATTATTTGCCTATAGAAAAGCAGTTAAAAGATGAAAATGGGGAAATTAACTTTGACCTTCCAACAGCATTAGACGAAGAAAAGCTGACTTCTGATTTAAAAAAATTGGTAAATGGCGAATCCATCGAAGTAAAAGAATACTTTTTTAATGCTCCACCCAACAAAAATGTGCTTATTACCTTAGAGTCTTCTCCATTAATAATTGTAGAAGGATTATTTTTATTTTACTTCAAAGGTGTTCGTGAATTACTAGATTACACTATCTTTATAGATGTCGATCCAAATGTTCAACTAGACAGAAGACTTTATCGTGATCAAGAAAGTAGAGGATATTCAAGAGAATCTATTTTGTATCAATGGAAGAATCATGTTTTACCATGTTTTGAAAAATATGTTCATCCATACGAAAACAGTTCTGATTTTAGATTTAGAAATGATCATAGGGCCGATGAAGATTTTGATAAATTAGTAATTGAACTGAACAAACGATTAGATACAATTGATTCTACTGTTTAAAAAATATTACCGAATAATATTCACACTTCTATTTACCTTTCTGTTTATTGGGTATTATCTAGAAGTGTTTTCAGTAAACTATAGACCTTCAATTAAAGAATTTAAAAAAGATTTTACAGAATTAGAATCGAAATTAGATACCTATCTCAAACAAGAAACCAAAAGAATTATCCGAGACGGTGATGCCAAAATTTGGTCGAGCTATACTCCAAATAAAGATCTCAATCTGCACATTTACAAAAATGATTCGTTGATTTTTTGGAGTACCAATCAATTACCAATATTACGCTTCGCTGATATACATTTTCCATCTAATGGTGTATTACATCTGCAAAACGGATGGTATTATTCTAAAATTAAGCAATATAAAAACTTTACAATTGCTACTTCCTTTTTAATAAAGCATGATTATTCCTATGAAAACAAGGCGTTGATTAATGAATTCGCACCTGCGTTTTCACTTCCTTTTTCGGCATATATTATGTTGGAACAAGAAACAGGTTACCCAATTCTTTCTAAAGATAAAAGATATTTATTTTCCATTTTACCGAATGAATATCAACTTTCAAAAGGCGCTGAATCCTTTGTTTTAATGCTCTTATTAATTGTTGCAATTGGTTGTTGGCTGATTACTTTATTTCATTACAATGAGAAAACTCCTAAAAAATGGAATTGGACTCTACCTATTTCCATTTTGATTCTAAGGGTACTTTCAATTAAATTTGTTTGGTTTGGTTTTATGCACGAAACGGAATCATTTGCTTCAAGTTTATATGGTACAAATGAATGGTTTCCTAACTTTTTTGAATACATCATCAACTGTTTAATAATTACCTATTTAATTGTTTTCTTAAAAAAGAAACTTACTGAAATTTCTAAGAATCAATATTCAAGTTTTATCGCTTTATTATTATTGCTTTTAAGCTGGAGCTTATGGGTATTTATCTTGTTTCTGAATAAAGGATTAATTGAGAACAGTTCGATTCCGCTCGTTGTAGATAAATTGTTTTCGTTAAATCAATATTCCATCTTAGCCATTGCTAGTATTGGATTATTATACTACAGTTTTTTCTTGTTTGCCAAAGAAATTGTTGCTGTATTCAAAAAATTAAAGTTTTCATTTAAATTAACTATTTTAATATACTCTATTATAGGTTTTTGCTATTTTATTTACGAGTTCTATTTTGGGTATCGATTATTCTTTTCTTCCATTTTTCCATTGATTTTGTCGTTGATTTTAGTTGTCAATGTGTACAAACAGAAAAAATCGCTTCGAATTGCATATGGACTTAGCTTCTTATTCTTGTTTTCATTGTTAACGACAATAAATTTAAAAGAGTTCAACACACGGAAAGAACGTGGTGAAAGAGAATTGTATGCCAATCAATTAGCGTCTGAAAAAGATATCGTTACTGAAGTCGAATACAACTTGATTTCTCAAAAAATATCATCAGACGAATTCTTACAAAAATTCATTCAATCTCCTTATCCAATTGGACTTTCAGATTTTGAAGATGGAATGGAACGCCGAATTTTCAATGGTTTTTGGGAACGTTATGAAATGGGATTCAATTTATTTGATGAAAATAATCAATCGCTAATTATTTCAAAAAGTAATAAAGAAGATGATTTTAATGAATTAAACTCTATTCTAAAAAAACACGGATCTGTTTCTGAAATTGATAGTAATATATACTTTATCAATGATTACACGGGTCACTTTAGCTACATTTCAAAACAACCTTTGTATAAAGCTGATTCTTCGATTTTATATCTTTTTTGTACATTTAAATCCAAAAAAATTCCAGAAGAGATTGGTTTTCCTAGACTTCTAATCTCTTCAAAAGCCAAAGTATTTGAACCGTTAGAAAACTATTCAATTGCTAAATATTATGATTCACATTTGGTAACAAAGTATGGAAAGTTCAATTATCCTTCATCCGATTTAGCTTTGAATAACTGGAAAGAATTGAAAACAGGTTATTATAACAGTGATAATTACAATCATTACGTTTATCGAAAAACAAACAAAGATGTTATAGTCCTTTCAGCTCAAAATACAACTTGGTTGGAATTTATTACTTCATTCTCCTATTTATTTACTTTTTTCGGGTTATTGCTTCTTCCAGCTTTGTATCATTTTAAATTTTCAGAGATTTTCTCGAATACCTTAACATTAGCTTTAAAAATACAAGTCGTTTTGATCAGTTTGGTATTTCTTTCTTTGTTGGCTTTTGGTTGGGGAAGTGGAATTTTCGTTAGTAATCAATATAATGAATTTACGAATGACGTTATTCGAGAAAAATTGAATTCTGTTGAAGCTGAAATGAAGGACAAATTAGGTAATCAAGCAGAATTAAAAATTCAAGATCAAGGAAATTACATTGAATTATTGCTTCAAAATTTTGCTCGTGTTTTTGTTACTGATATCAATTTATACGATCAAAAAGGATATATCATTGCAACGTCTCGACCAAAGGTATTTAATGTTGGATTATTGAGTGAACAGATGAATTCTGAAGCTTTTTTCCAAGTCGATGTGAAAGATAAAAGTGAATTTATACATCAAGAAAATATTGGTTCATTAGGATATTCTTCTGCTTATACTCCTTTTTACAATAACGAAGGAAAACTTTTAGCTTATTTGAACTTGCAACATTTCGGACAGCAAAAAGATTTTGAAAACCAAATTCAACACTTCTTGGTTGCGATTATCAATGTATTTATGTTGTTACTTGCAATCTCTATTTTGATAGCTGTTTTTGTTTCAAGCTGGGTAACGTCTCCTCTTCGTCTTTTACAAGAAAGTTTTTCAAACGTAAAATTTGGAAAGCACAATCAACAAATTCAATATTCGAAACGAGATGAAATTGGTGCATTGGTAAAAGATTACAATCAAAAATTAGAAGAATTGGAGTTTACGGCGCAACAATTAGCGAAAAGTGAACGTGAAAGTGCATGGAGAGAAATGGCGAAACAAGTAGCTCATGAAATCAAGAATCCATTGACACCAATGAAATTGAGTATTCAGCAATTACAGCGTGTTTATGATCCTAATGATGTAAATTCAAAAGCTAAATTGGATAAAGTTGCTTTTTCTATCATTGAGCAAATTGATGCCTTGACTAAAATCGCAAATGAATTTTCAACTTTCGCTAAAATGCCTCGTCCAAATGAAACGCGTTTTGACTTGAAACCTTTGATTGAGAATGTGATTGAGGTCTTCAATGAAGAAGGAAAAGTAGAAATTTCGTTTACTTCAGCTGTGCATACGTGTGATGTTCTTGCTGATAAAGATTTAATGCTGAGAGTATTCAATAATTTGATTAAAAATGCCATTCAATCCATTCCTTCAGATCGAACTGGATTAATAGATGTTTCATTAAAATTACAAGAGGCAACTTATTTAATCACCATTAGTGATAATGGAAAAGGTATTGACAAAGAGACACAAGATAAAATTTTCGTTCCTTATTTCACAACGAAGGGAACTGGAACAGGTTTAGGTTTGGCAATGGTGAAACAAATTGTAGAAAACCACAGAGGTTCCATTTGGTTTGAATCGACTGAAGATGAAGGAACTACTTTCTTTGTAGAGATTCCAAAAGGATAAAAAGAATTAATCGATAACAATATCATATTTATTCAATAATCCCAAAACACCTGGATATGCAAATTTTGCTTTTTTCATGATATTCTTTTCTGGATCAATTGTGTAATTTGTTGAGGTTCTAAAATCTGCTTTAAACAAATTCGTTTTTTCAAAGACAGCACCTTCTAGTGAACAATTCTTAAAAATGGATTCTGTTAAATCTACTTCTGCAAAATCAGTTTCTTTTAAAATACAATCTTCAAACTTTGTTTTCTTCAGTTTCTTTTGAAAAAAAGTAGCGAAATCCAATTGACATTCTTTATAAGTCACAGTAAATAGGAAGTCATTGCAAACACTGAAATCTACACCTACTAATTTGCAATTGATAAATTGAACATCTTTTAATCCAACACCATTCCATTTTAGATTTGATAAATTACAATTCAAAAAGGTACAATTTACGAAATCGACCATTGATAAGGTTGCTGCTGAAAAATCACAATTATCAAAATGACAACCATCAAAATCTCTTCCAGCAATTCGCTTTTCAGCATAATTTTTATTCTTAAATGTTTCGTCCTGGTGTAAATTTGTACCCATTTGATTTAATTTTTTCGAAAGTTAATAATTCTAAACCTTTAAACCTTCTTCAATAACAATCATTATCTTTGCAGAAAAAAAAGAAATGAATTCAAGAGTTAAGCGTTCGATTATTGTATTTTTCGTAAGTGTTGTAGTATTACTATTGATTTTCTTTCTTTTACCAATAAATATTTTTGATGGTGAAATCGTTTATAAACAAGGATTAGTATCATTCAAAGAACAACGACCATTAAGTTTACATTTTGTATCAGGTTTAGAATATTCTGATAATGAATTAAAAGGAATTAAGGATTATTACCTTTTACCAAAGGGCTATATAACAGCTTTTCTTTTTATTTTTTGTTTACCAGCATTGGTTGCTTACCGAATTTACTTAGGTAAAAATCGAGTAAATGATAATAAAAACGAAAATGTAGGGAAAATATAGAAATCCCTTAATTTAATAGACATTCAATCTAATCCTGTTTTGTTTAGCATTATAGATATTATCTAATTATCTAGCTTTTCTTAAATTATTATCTCCATTCTATGCTATTAATAGGAATGTTGAATCAGTTAATTTTTAGAAAAATAGCCATTTATTATGTACTAGGATTCCAATAATATTTTTTTTTACGTTTACTAAATCCTTTTTTCTTGTTGACTTGAATGCTGACTTTGCATACATTTGGGACATAGAAATTTTACTAAAACAAATTAGATATGAAAAAAACATTACTTCCTGCATTGGCATTGTTTATTGCACAAGGGATCAATGCTCAGGTTCATTTTTCAGATGATTTCAATGATGGAAATCTAACTGGTTGGACTTTGTATGACAACGATTCAGATCCAGCACAATCTTCTGGGACAAATTATGATAATTGGTATGCATCAGATTTTTCAACAAGTTTTCCTGAATTAGGTGCTGGTTCAGCAGTTTCAAGATCTTGGGCAAAAATAAACAATGTTAATACTGTATTGAATCCAAACAATTTCATGATTTCAAGTGCTATTAACTTGACTTCAGTTTCTTCAACTGGATTGAGATTATTGTTTCAAGCAGGTACTATGGAACCTACACCTTACCATGCTGAACATTATGCAGTTTATGTAACAACTTCTAATGATCCAGCAGTAATTGTTAGCCAAACTCCAGTTTTAGAAACAACTTTAGCTGTTGGTGAAGCAATGGGTGCTCAAGTTATTGATTTAGGTGCTTATGCTGGTCAAACTGTGTACTTGACATTCCGTCATTTTAACACAACAGATATGAATACTTTAATTATTGATGATGTAGCTATTAAAACGTTACAAAACAATGATGCTAATTTAAAGTCTGTAACTTTGAATAGATATTCTGCAACTTCAACAAACAATACATTAAGTGCAACTATCAAAAACGATGGTTTAAATGCTATTACAAGTGTAACGTTAAATTGGAATGATGGAACTGCTCATTCTCAAGTTGTTTCTACAAACATTGCTGCTGGTGCAACTGCAACAGTTAATCATCCAACTGCTGTAACATATTCTTCTGTTGTTGAGAAAAACATTGCTGTAACAATTGACCAAGTTAATAGCGCAACAGATCCAATCACATCTAACAATAACGGTTCTACAAAATTCAACACATTAAGTTCATTACCTACGAAAAAAGTTGTTTTTGAAGAAGGTACAGGAACTTGGTGCGGATGGTGTGTTAGAGGTGCTGTAACTATGGACTATATGCATAACACATATCCAAACTTTGTTGGAATTGCAGTTCATAATGGTGATCCTATGACAGTTACTGAATATGATAATGGAGTTAATCTTTCAGGTTACCCAGGAGCAAATGTTGACAGAGTATTATTGGGTGAAAGTGTATCACAAAGTGGTTTTGAATCAATATTTAACCAAAGAAAAAATTTAGCTACACCTGCTGCTATAACAGCTACGGTATCTGGAACAGGTTCTTCTGTAACTATTGATGCTTCTGCAACATTTAAAACTGTTTTTGCAAATGCAAATTTAAGATTAGCAGCTGTAATTATTGAAGACGAAGTAAAAGGAACTGCTTCAGGTTATAATCAAGCAAATTATTATGCAGGAGGTGGTTCAGGTGTAATGGGAGGTTATGAAACATTACCTAATCCAGTTCCAGCTGCACAAATGGTTTATGATCATGTTGGTAGAGCACTTTTAGGTGGATACGCAGGACAAGCTTCTTCTGTTCCTACATCAATCACTGATGGTTCAACAGCTAACTATACTTTTAATTATACAGTTCCTTCAACAAGTGTAAGAGGTAATATGCATGCAGTAGTTCTGTTAATTGATCAATCAACAGGTGAAATTTTAAATGCAACTTCTACTTCATTAAGTCTTGCAAATGTTAATAATATATCTAAAGAAGATATTGGAATGAATGTATATCCAAATCCAGCAACTGATGTAGTTAATGTTGATTTCAATGCAAGTAATAAAAACTATACTGTTTCAATTATTGATGTTGCAGGAAAAGTTATTTCTACAACTGATTATTCAAACTTAAATGGTGCACAATCAATTCAAGTTCCAGTGGCTGGTTTAACTGCAGGGTCTTATATTGTAGCTGTTGCAACTGAAGGAGTTTCTTTCAATCAACATGTTGTAATTAAATAATTTTAATTCTTTTTGAATAATGAAGCCCAGACAAAAGGCTGGGCTTTTTTCTTGCTTATATTTTCAATAAAAAAACCTATTTCCTCCTAACTTTTTACTATATTTGGCGGTTCAAAACTAAGGTATGTCTAAAATTCGTAAACAAGAAGCACTTGATTATCATTCATCTGGAAAACCTGGAAAAATAGAAGTTATTCCAACTAAGCCCTATTCATCTCAAAGAGATTTGTCGCTAGCATATTCTCCAGGTGTTGCAGAGCCTTGTTTGAAAATTGCTGAAAATCCTGATGATGTATACAAGTACACAGCAAAAGGAAATTTAGTAGCCGTAATTTCAAATGGTACTGCAGTTTTAGGTTTAGGTGATATTGGTCCATTAGCTTCAAAGCCTGTAATGGAAGGTAAAGGTTTGCTATTTAAAATTTTTGCTGATATTGATGTTTTTGATATTGAGATTGATGCGAAAGACCCAGAATTGTTTATACAAACCGTTAAAGCAATTGCCCCAACTTTCGGAGGCATAAATTTAGAAGATATCAAAGCTCCAGAAGCTTTTGAAATAGAAAGAAGATTAAAAGAAGAATTGGATATTCCGTTGATGCACGATGATCAACATGGAACTGCAATTATCTCTTCAGCAGCTTTATTAAATGCACTTGAATTAGCAAATAAAAAAATGTCAGAAGTACGAATCGTGATTTCTGGTGCTGGAGCTGCTGCAATGTCTTGTTCAAGATTGTACCAAGCTTTAGGAGCTGATTTAAAAAACTTTTACATGTTTGATTCAAAAGGACTTATTTGGTCTGGAAGAAAAGACATTGATGAAAGTAAAATTCCATATGCAAGTCATAAAAAGGAATTGACATTAGTTGAAGCAATGAAAGATGCAGATGTTTTTGTTGGTTTATCAAAGGGTAATATTGTTTCTAAAGAAATGATTGCTTCAATGGCAAATGATCCAATCGTTTTTGCCTTAGCAAATCCAGAGCCTGAAATTTCATACAAAGATGCGACTTCAGTTCGTAAGGATATTATAATGGCTACAGGTCGTTCAGACCATCCTAATCAAGTGAATAATGTATTAGGTTTCCCTTTCATTTTTAGAGGTGCTTTAGATGTTAGGGCAACTTGTATTAATGAGGAAATGAAATTAGCGGCTGTTCATGCAATTGCATCGTTAGCGAAAGAAACGATCCCAGAAGAAGTTATCGAAGCCTACGGTGAGAAAAACATACTTTTTGGACGTGAACAAATTATTCCAAAGCCTCTAGATCCTCGTTTGATTTATTATGTTGCTCCAGCAGTAGCTAGAGCTGCTATGGAATCAGGTGTTGCAAAAAATCCAATTCAAGATTGGATGGCTTATGAAAATGAGTTGAAAAACAGACTTGGATTAGATAATAAATTAATTAGGAATATTACTGAAAAAGCTCAAAGCAATCCTAAACGTGTCGTTTTTGCTGAAGCAGACAATATCAAAATATTAAAAGCTGCTCAAACGGCTTTTGAAGAAGGTGTTTGTTTCCCAATTTTATTAGGAAAACGTAAACGAATCGAACAATTAATTGCAGAGTATAGCATTGAAATTCCTGATATAAATATCATTGATCCAAAATCAGAAGAAGAAGAGGCTAGAAGAATTCAATACGGAAAAGCATTTTTTGAAAAACGTAAACGTAAAGGATTTACTGAATTTGAATCAATTCAAGTGATGAGAGAGCGAAATCACTTTGGAGCAATGATGGTTGAATCTGGAGATGCTGATGCAATGATTTCAGGTATTACAAGAAACTATAGAGATGTTGTTCGTCCAGTAATTCAAACGATTGGTTTACAAAAAGATGTAGATACAATTGCAGGAATGTATATTTTGAATACGAAAAGAGGTCCAATTTTCTTAGCAGATACGACTATTAATTTAGATCCAACAGCAGAAGAAATCGCAGAAATCACTAAAAATGTTGCGAAAATGGTTCGTAAATTCAAAGTGACTCCTCGAATCGCATTATTAAGCTATTCTAATTTCGGTTCATCTCCAGGAAAAGATCCTGAGAAAATGGCAAAAGCTGTTGAAATATTACATGAGAAATATCCTGCATTAGTAGTAGATGGAGAGGTTCAAGCTAATTTTGCTTTAAACAATGAGTTGATGTTAGAGAAATTTTCTTTTTCTCATCTGGCGAATAAGCAAGTAAATACATTGATTTTTCCGAATCTTTCAGCTGGTAATATCGCTTATAAATTGTTACAAGAAATGACAGATGGAGATGCTATCGGTCCTGTATTAGTTGGATTAAAAAAATCTATCCACGTTTTGCAATTAGGTTCAACAGTGAGAGAAATTGTCAATATGGTGAAAGTTGCTGTAATTGATGCTCAAAATAAATAATTGATGATCACGCATTTAAACGGAAAATTAGTAGAAAAAAATCCAACATCTTTAGTTGTTGAATGTAATGGAATTGGTTATGAAGTGAAAATTTCGTTAACTACTTATTCACAGTTGAAAGAAGAGGAATCAATTAAAATTTTTACGCAGTTTATCGTTCGTGAAGATGCTCAATTGTTATATGGTTTCGCTTCAAAAGAAGAAAGGGAAGTATTTAATCATTTGATTTCTGTTTCTGGTATAGGACCAAATACGGCAATGATCATGCAATCATCTTTAACACCTGAAGAAATTGCACATGCAATTCAAACTGAAGATGTAAAAACAATTCAAGGAGTAAAGGGAATCGGTGTTAAAACGGCTCAAAGAGTTATCATTGATTTGAAAGATAAAATGTTAAAAATGTCATTTTCTTCTGAAAATATTTTCGTTTTAAACAATACAAACAGATTTGATGCGTTAACAGCATTGGTTTCTTTAGGGTTCGATAAAAAATCAGTTGAAAAAGCTTTGGATAAAGTTGCTTCTAATGGTGAAGAAACGGTTGAACAATTAATTAAAGATGCTTTAAAAATATTATAGAAGTTGAATTTGGTTTTAAATAATAGAAGTATAATTAGAAATTTTATGTTGATAGGGAGCATGTTAATGCTTTCTAATCTTCTATTTTCTCAAAATGACACTTTAATTTATCCCATCCAAAATAACAATGATCCAACTCAAACAAAACCACAAAGTTTTGATTTAGGGGATCCAACTTCTATGAAACAAACGATTGTTTATGATCCAAAAACAGGAACATATGTTTTTAAAGAAACAATCGGTCAGTCGGAGTTAGATTATAGAAATCCTTCAATGATGACATTGGAAGAATATCTAGAATATGAAAGGCGAAAGTCTATAAATACGAATTGGAAAGAAAAAATAGATGAACAAACAGCCATAAATAGACCACTAGAGTTACCAATTAAAATAGGAAGTAAAGTTTTTGAAAACATATTTGGTTCTGATCAAATTACCATAAAACCTCAGGGCTCTGTTGAGTTAACATTCGGATTAAATCATTCTAGATACGATAACCCTATTTTACCTGTTAAACAACGTAAATTAAATCGTTTCGACTTTCAGCAACAAATTCAATTGAATTTGGTTGGACAAATTGGGACTAAGTTGAAACTTGGAATGAGTTATAATACCCAAGCTGCTTTTGATTTTGATAACGTTACTAAATTAGAATATGCTGGAAATGAAGATCAAATTCTTCAGAAAATTGAATTAGGAAATGTATCCATGCCATTACCAACTTCATTAATCCAAGGTTCACAAACGCTTTTTGGAGCTCATACACAATTAAAATTTGGTCGAGCTACAGTTGATTTAATTGCTGCTTCGTCAAAAGGAAAACGCCAAGAAATAAATGTTTCTGGTAAAGCTCAAGTCCAAAATTTTGATCTACAAGGAGATAATTATGAAGCTAATAGGCATTATTTCTTGAATTTATATCATCATGATCATTATGATGAAGCGATGGCAACATTACCGATTGTAACTTCAGGTGTGAGCATTACAAAAATGGAGGTATGGGTAACAAATAAAACAAATGCAACTGAAAATACTCGAAATATTATTGCTTTTACTGATTTAGGAGAGGAAAAAGCAACCTATTGTGAAGGTGCACCTGGAACATTTTCAAATTATCAAATTCCTGATAATGATGCAAATGGATTATATGGATGGGCAGCTGGTCAACCAACGTTACGTTCATTTTCAACAGCAGTAAATACATTAGAAAATCAGGCTGGAAGTCCCGGTCCTTTTCAACAAGCTACTCATTATGAAAAAATTGAAAACGCTAGAAGATTAACGGATCAAGAATATTCTTATAATTCTTTATTAGGTTTTATTTCATTAAACCTACCATTAAATAATGATGAGGTTTTAGCTGTTGCATATGAATATACATACATGGGTGCAACTTATCAGGTTGGTGAATTTTCAACCGATGGAAGTGCTGGAAAAGATGCACTTTTTTTAAAATTAATAAAACCTACAATTACAAATCCCCATAATAAATTATGGGATTTGATGATGAAAAATGTTTATTCAATTGGTGCTTATCAAGTTGGACAGCAGGGGTTCAAATTAAATATTTTATATAATAATCCGCAAACTTCTGTTCTAGTTCCATTTTTTCCTTTAGCAAATGATCGTCAATTAGTGACATTGCTTGAAATGGATAAAATCAACACAAACAATCAACCTTTCTCAGATGGTCTTTTTGATTTTGTTCCAGTCAATTTAGTTGGTAATAAATCGGATAATGGTGGAACAATTAACACAAAAAATGGTAGAATTTACTTTTCAACAACGGAACCATTTGGTAAAACATTAGCTAAAAAATTAGAGGATAAAGGTGTTTCAGCTGCTGTAATTAATCAAGTAGCTTTTACAGAACTTTATGATTCTACTAAAACGGCAGCTCAACAAATTCCATCTAAAAACAGGTTCAGTTTCAAAGGTGAATATCAGTCATCTGTATCTTCTGATATACCCTTAAATGCATTAAATGTTCCTCAAGGTGCAGTTTCTGTAACTGCAGGGGGGATGAAATTAGTAGAAGGATCTGATTATACGGTTGATTATAATTTAGGTAGAGTTAAAATATTGAATACTGGAATTTTAGAATCAAATACACCGATTAAAATTTCAATAGAAAGTAATTCTGTTTTTGGTTTTCAAGCTCGTTCATTAATTGGATCTAGATATAATTATAGATTCAGTAAAAATTTGAATGTCGGAGCCACTTGGATGCGAATGATGGAACGACCAGTAACTCAAAAAGTTGATTTTGGTTCAGAACCATTTAAGAATAATATCTTAGGATTTGATATAGCATATAAAACGGAGTTACCTTTCCTAACTAAAATGGTTGATTTACTTCCAGTTATATCAACTAAAGAAAAATCTACATTATCTTTTAGCGGTGAATTTGCTCATTTAATACCTGGAGTTCCAAAAGCTATAAATAAAGGTGGAACATCTTATGTAGATGATTTTGAAGGATCTCAAAGTACAATCGATTTGAGAACCTACACAGCATGGAGATTGGCATCTGTCCCTCAAGGTCAGCCTGATTTATTTCCAGAAGGAAATTTAAAAGATTTATCTGCTGGTTATAATAGATCAAAATTAGCATGGTATACAATTGACCCACTTTTAAATGGCCAAGGTAACTCATTAACGCCTAGTAATATTGCGAATGATCCTACAATGCTTTCTGATAGTAGAATGAGGATGGTTGTTTCTAAGGACATATTTCCTAATACACAATTAGCTTATGGTTCTGTTCAAAATTTACCGATTTTGGATTTGGCCTATTATCCAGCAGAAAGAGGAATGTATAATTATGAAGCTAATTCTTCAACTATCAATTCAGATGGAACTTTCTCAAATCCTAAAAATAGATGGGGTG
The DNA here is from genome assembly GCA_021300395.1 of Fluviicola sp. Taxonomy (GTDB): domain Bacteria; phylum Bacteroidota; class Bacteroidia; order Flavobacteriales_D; family Crocinitomicaceae; genus CAIUKX01. Next base: position 18,387 of record JAJTEO010000012.1, read on the forward strand.
GAATAATGAGAGGTTTAACAACGAACGATTTCGAACAAACAAATATAGAATTTATCCAATTTTGGATGTTGGATCCATTTAATGAAGATGCTGAAAAAGCTGATCCAAATTCACTTCACAGTGGAGGAGATTTGTACTTCAATTTAGGGAATGTATCGGAAGATGTTCTTCCAGATTCTCGAAAGAGTTATGAAAATGGTTTGCCACAAAATTCAGCTGTAACTGGATCAACAGATGCAACACCTTGGGCAAGAGTTTCAACAAATCAAACAACAGTAATTGCATTTGATAATGATCCTCAATCTAGAGTAAATCAAGATATTGGTTTAGATGGATGGAATGATGCTGATGAAAAAGTAGCATACGCAAATTATGCTTCCTGGATTCAAAATGAACCGAGTTTAACCGCTGCTGCAAAGGCCATTTTGATTTCAGATATTTCTTCAGATAATTATAACTTTTACAGAGATGATAATTATGATGGTTTGAATTATAACATACTTCAACGATACAAAAAATATAATGGAATGGATGGAAATTCACCTACTCAGCAAATGTCTGATACGATGAATTCTACTAAATTTCCAACTCAAGCAACTAATTTTCCTGATTTAGAAGATGTAAATCAAGATAATAATATTGGTGAATCAGAAAGTTATTTTCAATATAAGGTAAGTTTGCATAGAAATGATTTACAGGTTGGGAAAAATTTCATTACAAGTAAACAAGAAGTAAAAGTTGGTACTAAAACAGAAGTATGGTATCAATTTAGAGTGCCTATAAGAGATTATCAAAAAAAGGTAAATAATATTCAAGATTTTAGATCTATACGTTTTATGCGTATGTTTTTAAAGGATTTTGATGAAGAAGTAATTGTTCGATTTGCACGTTTAGAATTTGTAAGAGGTGAGTGGAGAAGATATTTTAATGATCTTTCACAACCAGGAGAAGCAATTAATCCTGAGCCAAATTCAACTGATTTTACGATCGGAGCTGTAAACATCGAAGAAAATGCGCAAAGAGTTCCTGTTAATTATGATATCCCACCGGGAATTATTAGAGAAGTAGATCCATCACAAACATATCAACGTCAGTTAAATGAGCAATCATTGTCACTAAATGTTTGTGGGTTAAAAGATGGTGATTCTAAAGCTGGTTATAAAAACGTTCAGTTTGATGTTCGTACATACAAAAAATTAAAAATGTATGCCCATGTTGAAGAAGTAAAACCGGGGACTTTGAAAAATGAAGATGTTACGTTGTTTGTTCGTTTAGGAACCGATTTATTGGAAAATTATTATGAATATGAACTTCCTTTAAATAAAACTGATTGGGGGTCAAACCTCTCTCCTGAACAGATTTGGCCTACAGAAAATGACATGGAAATCATTTTTGAGGATTTAATTGATTTGAAAATAAAAAGAAATGCTGCAATAGATAAAGGAAGCACTTCTGTTTCAACGCTATTAGAATATGTAGAAATAGATCCAAGAAATCCTAAGAGATTAATAAAGATTAAAGGAAATCCAAACTTACAAGGTATTAAAAATATTATGGTAGGTGTTAGAAATCCAGGGAAAAACAATTCTTCTCCATGGCAATCTACAGATGATGGTCAAGAAAAATGTGTGATTGTTTGG